>CAZEWD010000124.1:0-8696 GCA_964515725.1 uncultured Binatia bacterium (SeqCode) | reverse complement strand
TGGCGCTTCTCAAGACCGCGTATCCCGGACAGCCGCACTTCGCGACGGTCCGTATGGCGCCATTGTTCGATGCCGTTATGACGAGGGTTCTACCCGGTTTTGCGGCAGATCATCTTGCCTTGAAAATCAACGGCAAGGACGATCGCTTGCGCCGAGCCGATTTCGAGGCTCTCGCCACCGTTGCGGACATCGCCAAATCGCGAACGGACGCGATCATTGAAGAGATGCTGACGACATTGGCTGCCGCTCTGGACCGGGTTCGCCTGCCAAAAGCTTTCGCACGTGGCGACATTGAGGGGAAACTGCTTGACCTCTGCCGTCAACGCATCGGCAGCTTCATGAAGTGATCAGCGGCCTTGCAGCCAGGGCTCGCTAGCGTCCAAGCATTTTCCGCAGGGCGGACGTCAGCAACGTAACTGGCATTGCCGCATCAAGGTCGCTGGCATGATCCGCTACAAGACCATCTCTCTCAAAACCCCTGACATCAACAAAACCAGGGAACAAGCATTCGATCACGACGCCGACATTGATTTTCGGCTCCGCCATCTGCATACCTGCGCTGGAAAATAGATCGAAGCTCCTGCCCCTCGCTCAGCTTATTCCTTTGCCTGCTGTTTCTGCCAGTGCCAACTGCCCGCAAGCCGCCTGGATATCGCGGCCACGGCTCCGTCGAATCGTGGCATTCAAGCCAGAAGCGAGCAGCTCTTCCTGGAAGCGGATCACCACCCGGTCGTCCGGCCGTTTGAAATTAGCGCCCGGAAAGGGATTGAACGGGATCAGATTCACCTTGGCGCGGATACCGCGCAGGAGACGTGCCAGACGTGTGGCGTCCGCCTCACTGTCATTCACCCCGGCAAGCAGCACGTACTCGAAGGTAATGCGGCGGCGTTGCGGGATGGGGAGTGAACGGCAGGTGGCAAGCAGTTCCTCGATCGGGTAGCGACGATTCACCGGCATCAGAACGTCGCGTTGCTCGTTGGTCGTTGCAGTAAGTGACACGGCGAGTTGGACCGGGGTCTCCTGGACCAGACGCACCATCTGTGGCACGAGACCGGCTGTCGACACAGTGATACGGCGTCCGGAAAGTCCCACACCCCAATCTGCCGTGAGAATCTCGATCGCCTGCAGGAGAGCATCGAAATTGGCAAGTGGCTCTCCCATACCCATGAAGACGAGGTTGCTGATGCGTTCGCCTTCATCGAGTTGATTCTGCGCAGCCAACACCTGACCCACGATTTCCGCCGGGGTCAGATTCCGCAACAGGCCGAGCCGCGCTGTTGCACAGAAGGCACAACCCATACCGCATCCCGCCTGGGAGGAGATACACAGGGTCAGGCGCGGTGGATCAGGAATGAGCACTGCCTCGACTGCGGCTCGCTCGTCGAGGCGAAAGAGCAGTTTGCGCGTGGAGTCGTGCGAACGCGCGACGAAGGACGGGACGAGCGTTGGCGGAGTGAACCGCCGGGCGACGGCAAGCCTCAGCTCCCGTGGAACATCGCTCATCACGGTGAAGTCCGTGACGCGCCGCTTGTAGGCCCACGCCAGGATCTGCGTGGCCCGGTATGCGGGAAAACGGCGCTCTGCCAGCCACACGCGCAGATTGCGTGGCGTGAGTGTCAGCGCAGCGCCGTCTTCGACGCCCAGATCCTCAGTGGATATCCGATTGGGCGAAGAAATAGTCGATTTCCCACCGTGCGGTATCGGGACCATCGGATCCATGGGCAGCATTTTTTTCCACATCGGTACCGAAGTCACCCCGGATCGTTCCCTTGGGCGCCTTGGTCGAATCCGTGGGTCCCATGATCTCACGGTTCCTGGCAATGGCGTTCTCACCTTCGAGCACGGAAATAACCACCGGCCCGGAGGTCATGAACTTGATCAGATCCTGGTAGAATGGCCGCTCCTTGTGCACGATGTAAAAACCCGCCGCCGTTTCTGGCGAAAGGTGTACCTTCTTCATGGCTGCAATACGCAGGCCGGCCGCTTCGAAGCGGCGCAGAATCTCGCCAATGGCATTTTTCGCCACGGCATCCGGCTTGATGATCGAAAGAGTTCGCTCTGCCATTTCCATTCCTTTTATTGCTGCTGGTGAAAGGGGGTACAGCGCCGACCCGCCTCCGACTCGGAGGCGATACACGAAAACGCTTTTTATTTCCTGTCGAGTTTCTCAAGGGCAGCGACCATCGTGCTCCCCAGCTCCGCGGGGCTCTTGGCGACGTGGATGCCGGCTGCTTCGAAGGCCTTGAACTTCTCCGCCGCCGTACCCTTGCCACCCGAGATGATGGCATGTCCCATGCGCTTCCCCGGAGGTGCGGTCGCACCGGCGACGAACCCGACGACCGGCTTGCTCATGCGTGTCCGGATGAACTCCGCGGCATCCTCTTCGGCCGTACCGCCGATCTCGCCAATCATGATGACACCCTCGGTGGCAGGATCTTTCTCGAACATCTCGAGAACATCGATGAAGCCGGTACCCGCGACAGGGTCACCGCCGATCCCGACGCACGTCGACTGCCCGAGACCGAGTTGGGTGAGCTGGTGCACGGCCTCATAAGTGAGCGTGCCGCTACGCGATACGACGCCGATGGTGCCGGGCTTGTGGATGTAGCCGGGCATGATGCCGATCTTGCACTCACCCGGCGTGATGACGCCGGGACAATTCGGGCCTATGAGGCGCGTTCCCGGGCGTGTGTCGAGGTACCGCTTCACACGCACCATGTCGAGTACGGGAATTCCCTCGGTAATGCAGACAACCAGCGCCACGCCGGCATCGGTGGCTTCCATGATCGCATCGGCGGCAAACGGTGGAGGGACGTAGATGACCGATGCATTGGCACCGGTGGCAGCCACGGCCTGTGCCACCGTGTCAAAGATGGGGATCCCCTCGAAGTCGGTGCCGCCCTTCCCGGGCGTAACGCCCGCCACCATCTGAGTACCGTATTCCTTGCAGGCTCTGGTGTGGAACTGTCCCGTAGAGCCGGTGATTCCTTGCGTGACAACGCGGGTGTTTTTGTTGACCAGAATGCTCAATGTCGTGTCCTCGGAGATGGGAAAGTCGCCCGCCGTGGTAACGGTGAGGTGTAGTCAAGTCAATGTGGGACTGCGGCAGAAGCGGGGCTGGAACCCCGGATCATTCGCGCAATCCCGCGAACGCTCCGCGATTTCAACCGGTGCCCTGGAGATCCCGGGACATCACGCCCCGGAACCTCGCATGATGGATCCTACTTCCCCAGCTCCTTGCGGAGCCACTCGACCGTCTGGCGCATGCCATCCTCGAAGCCGATCGTGGGCTTGTAGCCGAGCAGTCTCTGAGCTTTCTCGATCGAGGCCTGCGTGTGGCGGACATCTCCGGCGCGGGGAGGGGTGTGTTCGATTTTCACGGGCTTGCCGATGATCCTTTGGGTCGTGTGCGCGATGTCGAGGACCGAATAGCGGGAATTGCAGGCGATGTTGAAGACCTCTCCACCCACACCGGGGACCGTGCAGGACAGCAGGTTCGCCTGCACCACATTGTCGATGTACGTGAAATCTCGCGACTGTTCCCCGTCACCGTGCACGACGAGAGGTTCGTCATTGAACGCAGCACGTATGAACAACGGAACGACCGCCGCATATTTCGATTCCGGACTCTGCTTGGGCCCGAAGACATTGAAGTAGCGCAGGCTCACCGTTTCCAGTCCGTACAGGACACTGAAAGTGCGGCAGTAATGTTCTGCTGCGAGCTTCGAGACGGCGTAGGGGGAGATCGGTGCTGGAGTCTGATCTTCGACTTTCGGCAAGGTGGGAGAATCCCCGTACACGGAGGACGACGACGCATACACGACGCGCTTGACCGTCTTCGCGTCACGCGCAGCGACCAGCAGTTGCAGTGTGCCGTGCGTGTTCACGGAATCACTGCTCATCGGATCATCGACGGAACGTGGTACGGAACGCAGCGCTGCCTGATGCGTGATGTAGGTAACTCCATCCACGGCTCGCCGCAGATCGTCCATGTTGCGCAGATCGCCTTCGATCACCTCGATCTGATCTTTGACGGTGGCAAGATTGTCCATGCTGCCACTCGAAAAGTTGTCGAGAACACGTACGCGCTCACCCTTTTTGACCAACGCATCGACGATGTTGGAGCCGATGAAACCAGCCCCTCCGGTTACCAAGTACATATTTACTCCTTCCCAGATCACTCACCTGCTGCCGTGTGTGTGGCATTGGCGACGACGTTTCCGTATTTCGGGCACCCCCCTCGGCAGCCGGCAGACTCCGTCGAAACCGTTGGGTCAGTCGCACCATACCGATGGAATGCCAGCAGGCAAAGACCCATCAGCCAGGCAGACCACGAAATTTACCCTTGAACCGCACCGGCAGGTTCAAGGGCCGGTGGCGGTGGTTCTGGTTTCCCCCACCGTCCAGCAAAGCGAAACAGACCCACCCAGATGCCACTACCCCAGGCGATATGAATCACAGCAAATGCCACCAACACCCGGCCGAAGTGATGCCAACCTTTCTCGCGCATCACGGCAACCGTGGCCAGAGCCAACGCGACCGCGTACAAGCCGACTCCGAGCAGGCACAGTGCCGCAAACCACGGCCATACGAATCCGAGGATGCCGGTGGCGGCGACACCTCCCACGAATGCCGGTGGCACGAAGTGACGCCAGCTCATCTGCTTCGGATGTTTTTGCAGCACGCGGATCTTCCACAGACCGTACTGATAGAACTGCTGTGCCAGCGCCCGGTAGTTCTGCCGATTCTGATACTTCGAATGCATGCGGGTGCTGAGGAAAACCCGGCCGCCCTGCTTGCGCAGGCGATAGTTCAACTCGTCGTCCTGGTTGCGGACCAATTCTTCGTCGAACAGACCGATCCGCTCGAAGGTCCGGCGCGGCCACATGCCCATGTATACCGTATCGACCTCGCGATCTTCCCGGGCGAAATGGAAATAAGCGCCGATCCCGAAGGGTGACGCCATGGCCAGTGCAATCGCATCTCCCACTGGACCGCCACCGATCGACACCATGGGGCCGCCCACATTGTCGGCGCCAGTCCGCTGGAGCGTTTCAACCCCACGGCTCAGGTAGTCTGGTTCAAGCGTCGTGTGGGCATCCACCCGCGCAACGTAGTCACCGCGTGCGGCACGAATTCCGATGTTCATCGCCGTGGGAACGATACGACGCGGGTTCGTGAGCACGCGCACACGAGAACCGTATCCGGCCAGGATGCGCGGTGAATCGTCGTCGGATTCTCCATCCACGACAATGACCTCGATTCGATCCGCCGGGTAGTCCTGCGCAAAGACCGAAGCCAGGCAGCGTTCGATGTACCCTGCTTCGTTTCTCATCGGGATGACCACCGAAACCAGGGGCTGTTCCATACTCACGACAGCGCCTCTTCGTAGATCTGTTCCATTGCCAGTACCATGGCATCCAACGAAAAGGTCTCGGCACGGCGCCGTGCCGCCTGCGCCATTCCGGTCCAACGACGTTTATCGGACAAGACCTCTTCAGAGCGCTTCACGAAGCCTGCACCATCGCCGCTCTGGAGCACAAAGCCACACTTTCCTTCATCGATCAGTTCGTGTGCTCCGCCCACATCCGTGGCCAGCACGGGAACGCCACATGCCATCGCTTCCAGCAATACGTTCGGCATTCCTTCCCAACGTGAGGTCAACCAGAAGAGACTTGCACCCGACAGTACCGATTCGACGTCTGCACGCTCTCCGAGAAAATGTACGGCATCAGCCAATCCGAGATCCCGAGCCTGCCGTTCCAGGGCAGACCGTAGCGGGCCCTCCCCCGTAATCTCGAAACGTGCAGTTGGAAAATTCCGCCGTAAATCGGCCGCAGCATTCAAGAACAGCTCGTGATTCTTCTGCTCCACGAGTCGTCCGATGCTGACGATCCGCGGTGACTCCAGATCGACGCGGGGAGCGGGCCGGAAGCGCTCGATGTCGATTCCGTTCGCCACACGACGGATTCGGCCGGCCGGTGCGCGGTAATTCTCCACGATATAGTCGCGCACGTCATTTGAATTGACGATGATCGTACGGCTGAGCCGGAAGGCGACCATATTGGCGATCCAGTTGATGTGTCCCTGCCGTTTCCGGTTTCGTGCTGCGGTGATCAGGGCGCGGCGTGGCGAGAAGAGTTGAACATAACCTGCAGCCGCATTGGCGATGAACAACCACGAATGGACAAGGTCGATGTCGTCGTCGCGAAAATGCCGGAACAACCGGATCAAACGGCGCGGTGTCGAGCCCGAGACGATTTTCACTTTCACGCCGGCGGCTCGCAGTTCCTCCGCGTACGGAAGGACGGCACTCGAGAGGCAATAGACGATAGGCTCGAAGCGGCGGCGATCCAATCGTCGCGCCAGATGCGTGAGCTGTCCCTCCGCGCCCCCCCGCGTGAGTTGCCCGATGACCAGACCGATCCGCCGTCTCACGCCAGCCGCCGCAGTGCGGCCTCCGCAAGTTCCGAGGGTGTCTCCTCGGTGTCGTCCGGACGCATGGCCAACACACGGCCCGGAATCCCTCCCACGATCGCATAGGGCGCAACGTCTTTTGTCACCACTGCCCCCGCAGCGATGATCGCTCCCGTGCCGATCGTCACGCCTTTCAAGACGCGTACACCGCAGCCGATCCAGACGTCATCCCCGACAACGATCGGAGCCGGCGTCTTCGGCTGTTTACGAATCGGCATCCGGCGTGATGCATACCCATGATCCTCCGCGATGAGCGAGGTGTTGTGGGCAATCAATACGTCACGCCCGATTTCCAGGCCGCCGTAGCCGTCGAGAAAACAATTCTCACCGACCATACTCCCGCTGCCGATACTCACACCTTCCGGGAACCAGATCGTGACATTGTCACGAAACCACACCCAGCCGTCGATACGGCGAAGGAAAAGTTTCAGCACAGCGTAGCGCAGGACGTCGCCACCCAGCATCGGCAGGTATTTCACCAGACCGTAGAGGGTGTGGAACGACAGGTACCAGACCGCCTGTGTGATGCTCATCTCCAGTTCCCAGAATCAACTCTCCCGGGTGTTGCACCCCTCACGACAACAACCACCGTGACCTGCCAACCGATCAAACGGGCAGAGGCTTGCGAGCCACACAGAGGAGCGACACACCAACGGGAAGATTCCAATGTTTAATGAGTTTCGACTCCGCACCGAACAATTTTCCCAGGAGATCATTGATCCGGCCCGGTTTCGTCATGGTGAAATCCGATACCAGCTCACCGTTCTTCTCTGGCACCAGACGGCGGAGGAGGCGTACCGCAGCCACGGCCGGAAAGAGAAGAGTGTTGAGGTAGGTGAATTTCCGAATCTCCATACCCCGATCGGTAAACAGTCGCACCAGATCACTGCCACGATACCGGCGTTTGTGGTGATTGATCGTGTCCTGACGTCCCCACATCCAGGCGTAGGCGGGTACGGTGACCATAACGAAGCCACCCGGCTTGCAGACCCGGGCCAGTTCGGCAGCGCAGGCGCGGTCATCGTCGATGTGTTCGATGAGGTCGAAGGCTGTGATCAGATCCACGGAGTTTGTGCGGAAAGGCAATGCCGTGACGTCGCCACGCAACACCGGCACCGAGGTACGCTCACGGGCGTAACGCGCTGCCGTTGCCCCCCAGTCGAGCCCGATCGCCTGCCCATAGCTGCTCAGGAAATTCAGGTTGGCTCCGGTGCCGCAGCCGAGATCGAGGAGGAGACCCTTCTCTGGCAGATCCAGCCCACGCAAGACGGTATCAAAGATCGTCCGCCGTCCTTTGAACCACCAGTGTGTCGCCTCGATCTGGGCGTATTCCTCGTAGAAATTCTCTTCCATGGCACTCAATGTTGATTGGGGGCTGGAGGGGATGGCAACTCTACCGCAGCGCCCTCGAAGCCTAACGTCTCGCGCACGATATACAAAGGCCGCCGTTTGACTTCATCGAAGATACGCCCGACGTATTCCCCCAGAATCCCCAGCGAGATGAGTTGGACACCGCCCAGAAAAAGGATGACGACAATGGTGGAGGTCCAACCAACCAGCAATTGACCGAAAAAGACACGCAGACCGAGAAAGTACAAGATCAAAAGGAAGGCGACGGCAGAAATCACGAATCCGAGTTGAGTCGCCAGACGCAGCGGCACAAACGAGTAGGAGATCATGCCGTCGTAGGCCAGCTTGAACAGCTTGCTCAGCGGATACTTTGATTCACCGGCAAAACGCGGGTCCCGATCATATTCCAGGCCAGTCTGCTTGAAGCCCACCCAGGCACGGATTCCACGCACGAAGCGGTTACGTTCAGGCATCGCGTTGAGTTCGTCCACGACACGCCGGTCCATGATGGCGAAATCTCCGGCATCGAGGGGCATGTCGACGTAGGACATCGACCGCAGCATCCGGTAAAAGACCCGGTACGCCGAGCGCTTCAGGATGTTCTCTTTGCGCGTTCGCCGGATCGCGTAGACGACCTGATAGCCTTCCCGCCACCGTGCCATGAGTTCCGGCACGAGTTCGGGGGGATCTTGCAGGTCGCCGTCGATGACCGCAACCGCCTCACCCGTAGCGTACTGCATCCCAGCGCTCACGGCAGTCTGATGTCCGAAATTACGCGAGAAACTGATGACCCGAAGCCGTGGGTTTTCGGCCACATAGCGCCGCAACACTTCCAGCGATCGGTCACGGCTGCCGTCGTCGACAAAGAT
>CAZEWD010000123.1:0-8744 GCA_964515725.1 uncultured Binatia bacterium (SeqCode) | reverse complement strand
GGGCGTGCGTACGACGTCAAGGGGAACGAAAAACAATCATCGACGGAGAGCATTCCGGCTCCGTGGTCGTTGCTGCGGCCTCTGAGCGCCGGCTCCATCGTTGCGCATGGGTGGCGTGTTGCCGAGTTGAGTGCGATCGAGCACGGTTCCTTCGTGCTGACGTTGAAGAACGATCGTGGCCGCGTGCACCGCATCCATATCTGCCGTAACAACGGACGGCCCGAAGGGATCGTGCATACGCGTGATTTCGATCTGGTGGTCATGAATGGCGGCCAGGGCGATCTGCCGACCGACGAGTCGTTCGCTCGCGCCGTCGCCAGGGTAGGACGACTGATCGAGTCCAATCGAACCGCGGCTCGTGAAGTCAAGGTAGCACTGCTCTCGCACGCCGAACGGCTGCGGCTCTTTCAGGAGTCCGTAGGCGCCCGGCTTCGTTGATTGGGCGATTCCAAGATGAATACTGGGGGGCTTCCATGAACTGCGGTGAGCCCACGGTGAAGGAGGCAAGATGAGTACGAAAAAGAATGGGCTTCCATCGTTGCGCAAGACACCGCTCGATTTCCTGAGTCGTGAAGAAGCGCGTCAGGCGGTGAAACCAGAGGTAGCGCTGGATTCGACCGAAGCGGCCAACGCCTTGAAGTCGGACCCCGGCAGCGAGAAGGTCTTGCTTGCCCAGCACATGTCCCACGCCTCGCACGGATCGCACGGCAGCCACGGCAGCCACGGCAGCCACGGATCGCACGGCAGCCACGGCAGTCACGGCAGTCACGGATCGCACGGTAGCCACGGATCGCACGGCTCACACGGGTCGTGGTGATTCGTCTCGATCACGGCACCGGCGCTCGTGGAGGCGCTGTTATGAGAAAGAACGGTTCAGCAGATGGGGGCAGATCAGGCGTTGCGCGTGCAACGCCGGTCAGGAACGGCAACTCGCTCTGCAACTCACGGCAAAGGTGGAATATGAAGCGTATCTCGATCCCGACCTTGCTTGCGTTGGTCAGTATGCTTTCCAGCGCATCGGCTTCCGTCCTGAGTGGCGGTCCGTCACTCACCCCGCCCGGTTCAGGGTCGCCGCCCTGTTCGGTGTCTGGGCGGCCTGAGGCCGGCGGCGCCACTCTCACGTGCAGCGGGCTCAACCTGGCGGCGTCGACGCGGCTCTACTACGGCATCGACGTCAACAACTCGCCCTTCGCCATGCGCATGCGCTCGGCCAGCTTCAGCGGCTCGGAGTTTTTCCGGGTCTCGAGCGTCGGGTCCAACCAGATCGTCTATACGGGCAGCACCTACTATTGGAACGAGGCCACCGACGCCGATGGCGGACAGGGCTGGAAGGGTCCGATCTCGTCGCGCACCACGGTGACGTTCCAGAATGGGACGGGTGTCATGATCGACGATGCCCAGACCCAGGCCTTGACGGGCGCCCCCAACGGTGACGTACGCGCTCTGTGGCGGGTCCAGACAACGGGCTTTACGACCAACGTCGTCACCGAAGTGTGGAATGGTTCCGCATGGCAGCAGCCGATTTCGTACTTCGACAGCAGGTTCACCCGTGATGTTACCGACCGGATCTACACCAGTATCCGGATGGGCTTCTACTTCTCGACCTGTGGTGACGGCATCCTCGAGCCAGTCGGGACGCAGACGACGGAAATCTGTGATGCCGGCGTCGAAAACAACGGTGTGTCGTGCTGTACCAACTCGTGTACGATTCGCGCCATCAACACCACTTGTCGTAGTGCCTTCGGAGATTGTGACCTGGCGGAAGTCTGTGACGGTACCAGCGCGGCCTGTCCGGCGGACGCCAAGAGCGTTGGCCTTTGCCGGGCTGCCGGCGGTATCTGCGGCCAAGCAGAGTTTTGTGACGGTGTGGGCAACAATTGTCCGCCCAACCAGCATCAGCCTCCGACCACAATCTGCCGCAGTTCGGTCGGGGACTGTGATGCACCCGACTACTGTACAGGGGCGAGTCCTCTCTGTCCGGCAGATGCAAAAATGCCCCCTTCCACTCTCTGTCGGACCTCGGCCGGCATCTGCGATCCAGAAGAGTATTGTACGGGCAATGCGGATTTCTGTCCGGCGGACAGTCTCTCGCCTCCGAGCTCCGTGTGCCGTACGGCGGCGGATCTGTGCGACGAGGCGGAACACTGCACCGGTACCAGCGTTGCCTGTCCTCCTGACGCGTTGGCCTCACCTGCTACAGTTTGTCGCGGCCCCTCCGACCTATGCGATGCTCCGGAACACTGCACCGGTACAGCCATCACCTGTCCGGCTGACGTGGTGTATCCGGTAAACCACGTCTGCCGTTCTGCCGCGGGTGTCTGTGATGAACCCGAGCTCTGCGATGGCATCGTCAAGACATGCCCGATCGATGAGCTCAAGGGAGACACGGTTCCCTGCCGGACTGCCGCTGATGTATGCGATGCGGATGAACTGTGTACGGGTACCAGCGCCGCTTGCCCACCCGACCGCTTTTTGACCAGTTCGACTGAATGCCGAGCCTCAATGGGCGTCTGCGATCCGGCCGAGGTCTGTCCGGGCGACTCTCCAAGCTGTCCCCCGGATTCCTTCGCTTCCATCTCTACCGTCTGCCGTACGGCGGTGGATGTCTGTGACCTCACGGAATACTGTACCGGTACCGGCGTGACCTGCCCTGTGGACTCGGTCAAGGACGACTCGTTCGTCTGCCGTTCAGCCTCGAACATCTGCGATGTGGAGGAGCGTTGCAACGGCATCGATTCCTTCTGTCCTGCGGATAGTGTGGCCCCCGACACGACTCTGTGCCGTTCAGCGGCTGGTGTGTGTGACGAAGACGACTACTGCGATGGCATAGGCAAAATCTGCCCTCCTGACCTGAAGAAGCTCGACCTGTGCCGTCCATCGGCGGGTGATTGTGACGTAGACGACTACTGCGACGGAGTGGGAAACAACTGTCCACCGGATCTCTATGCGAATTTCGGGACCGAGTGCCGTGCCGTGGCAGGGGTCTGTGACGTTGCCGAGCAGTGCACCGGCACGGACATCGACTGTCCGCCCGACGGCTTCCAGCCGAACAACGTGGTGTGCCGCCCAGCCGTCAACGGCACCTGCGATCTGACCGAGAAATGCGACGGCACCCAGGCGGATTGCCCTCCAGATCTCGTGGCGAACGAAGGCGATGGTTGTTCGGGTAACGACGACAATACCTGCATGAATACCTGTGTCTCCGGCCAGTGTGTCGCACAAATTCGATCGAATTGTTGTGGCAACGGCCAGCCGGACCTGGGTGAGCAGTGCGATGATGGCAACCAGATCAGCGACGATGGTTGTCCGTCGGGACCGAATGACAATTGCACGTACCCGTACTTCGTGCGTGGGACTCGCAGCAATCCGATCCGGGACAAACGCGGATGCCAGTTGGAGTGGTATGTCGTCAATCCCAACAATCCGCTGGACAAGCGCCACCTGCCCAATATGGATCAGGATTGCCGGGATAACGATCCTTCCTGCGACCTCGATCCGACGCCCGGGCTCTGTCGTGTGACCACGGTCCTGTGCCTCAACACGACGGATCCGGCACTCACTTGTGATACACCCGGGTATGGTGTGAGTGTGGTACGTGTCAAGCCCGTTACGCAGGCGATTGCCAACGTACCGATCGTCGGCCCTCTGGCACTTCAGAACATCAACAAGGTCAATTACGCCGTCCAGCACCTGCTCGATCCAATGGATCCCAACGCCGGCTATAGCAAGGCACCGCCGATTTCCGCCGCACAGAAGGATCTGTGCAGCGAGCCCATGACGATGGACCTTGTGGCGATTCAGGTGCGAAAAGACAGGGTCAAGCGACGGTTGGTGATCAACACCAAGTCGAGTGACAACCGGTGGCCGCGCGCGAGATCGAAGCGGGCAAAACTGAGACTGACGTGTGTGCCGTAACCAAGAAAAACATGCCCGCGCCCGTCAGCCAAACGGCTGACGGGCGCGGGGCGCAGATCTGGCCCCGTGCCACGCATCATTCACCCAGAGATCAATGGTTGTGTCGTTAAGGAGAGAAGATGAGCGACAGGAAAAATGCCCTTCCCTCGTTGCGTAAAAGCCCACTCGATTTCCTCAGTCGTGAGGAAGCGCGGCAGGCGCTGAGCCCGAGAAGCGGTCTGGAGACCGCGGAGGCTGCGGAAGCCCTGAAAGCTGATTCCACGAATGAACGAGTGTTGTTGGCGCAACACATGTCTCATGCGTCACACGGCTCACACGGCAGCCATGGATCGCATGGCAGCCACGGATCGCACGGCAGCCATGGATCGCATGGGAGTCACGGGTCACACGGCAGCCATGGATCGCATGGCAGCCATGGGTCCTGGTAAGCGGGTGGACTGCATGAGCAGCGCTCACGGAGGGGATACCATGTCGAATCAGAAGAGAGCGTTGTCTGTCGATGTCTCGGAACGCGCTTTTGGGACGAAGGCCGAGCGCCTCAACAGCGGATCGCGAAGGTGGACAATGAAACTATCGAAGCTGATTGGTAGTGTGGGGGTTCTACTGCTGGCCACGAATGCACAAGCCGTGCAGATCGTCGCGGGGCCGCTGTACGCCGGCGGAGATGTGACAGGCTCCTGTTCCGTGAGCGGTTCGCCCTGTGGGTCGGGCGGCGCTCTGGTTACATGCAGCAATATCAACGCGAGCTCTTTTCAGGCCCTCTATTACGGGATTCGCAACGATACGATCATCGGCGAACGGCAGGAAAGCGCGAGTCCGAGCTACCCAGGCCCTGTCGCCAGCAGCACCGCTGTATTCAAGAACGCGACGAATCCGACGGCCAGCGTGATCCAATATACGGCTTCAACGAATATTTACAATTATACGACTGCGCCGACCGTTGCTCCGGTGTACCAGAGTTCCAGCACCAAGTTGACCGTCACGAAGGTCAGCGAAACGGGTGGAACCCTGACGATCCTCCCGACGGGCGGTACTCCTGCGGACCGGGGCGACAATGGATCCATCGGTTACCTCTTCCAGCTAAGCAGTGGAGGTACGATGAGCTTTCAGGTCAGGGTGGAGCTGAAAGCCACGACATCTCCCTATGGAGAACAGGCCTCGTGCGCGGCATTCGACGCAATCCGGGCGTCGGGCAGTCCGACTCCCACGTACAAAGACGTCAGTAGCGTCAATCTTGGATTCTACTACAACACGAACTGCGGCAACTCGATCACGGAACCGGGCGAAAAGTGCGACCTGGGCGGCCAGAATGGCGCGAGCACCTCGTGCTGCACTGCCGTCTGCCAGTACCGGCTCGCGGGGGAAACGTGCCGGAATTCGGCGGGTGTCTGCGACCCGATCGAGACCTGTACGGGTGTAGCGGCGCTTTGTCCCGCAGACGCGTGGTATCCAAACGGGACGACCTGCAGGACCGCCGCCGGCACCTGCGATATCGTTGAGACCTGCACGGGGACCTCTGTGACCTGCCCTCCGGATACGTATCTACCCGCTTCGACGGTATGCCGCTCGAGTGGGGGGGTCTGCGACGTGGCAGAAAACTGTACTGGCACCGGACCCGCCTGCCCGGCGGATGCCAAGCAGCCGAACACACTTACCTGCCGCACCGCCGCAGATTTCTGCGACCTCGAGGAGAAGTGCGACGGGTTGAATAATGCCTGCCCACCCAACCTCTTCAAATCCGCAGCTACGGAATGCCGCGCTGTTGCCGACTTCTGTGACGTTGCGGAATTCTGCACGGGAAGCAGCGCGCCATGCCCTGTCGATAGTTTCAAACCGAACACCACGATCTGCCGTTCGTCCGTGAATCTCTGCGATGCAACCGATTACTGCACCGGCAGCGGGGCTGTATGCCCGCCGGATGCCAAGCAGCCGACGAACTTTCTCTGCCGTCCGGCCTCTGGCCCCTGTGACAAGGCCGATTACTGCGATGGCACGAATGATCCATGCCCTGCCGACGAGATCCGGCAGGCTGGTTATATCTGCCGTTCGAGTGCTGGTGTCTGTGACCTGGCAGAAGAATGTGACGGAGTTCAGAAGAGTTGCGGAGCAGATGCGAAGAGTTTCGATGTCTGCCGGACAGTCGCCGATGTCTGCGACGTCGCGGAATACTGCGATGGCGTCGGTAACGATTGTCCGCCCAACGTCTTCCTGCCGGCGTCGACGGTCTGCCGCTCCGCCGGTGGATTTTGCGATGTCGCCGAGAATTGTACGGGTACAGGCGCTGCTTGTCCGGCCGACCTGAAGCAGCCGACCTCACTGGAATGCCGCGCGGTGGCAGGTATCTGCGACATCGCCGAGAATTGCGACGGCGTCCACAATGACTGCCCAACCGACCTTTTCAAAAACACCTCAGTGCTCTGCCGCACAGGCTCTGGTAGTCCAAACGGCGGCAGCATCTGCGACCCCGATGAATTCTGTAGCGGTACCGCCGCGACGTGTCCGCCAGACATTATCCAGCCGTCCGGTACAGTTTGTAACCCCGGGTCGGGTAGCCCGAACGGCGGCTCGGTCTGCGATCCGGACGAAGTCTGCTCGGGTGTGGCCCTGGAACCCTGTCCAGCGGACACATTCGAACCGAGTTCTACCATCTGTAATCCTGGAACTGAAAGCATCGACGGCAGCCGCGATGCCGTCTGCGATCCCTCCGAGTACTGTCCGGGTGTTGCGGATCGACCTTGCCCGGTGGATACCGTCAAACCGCTTGGCACCGTCTGTGATCACGGCTCGGGAAATCCGAACGGAGGCGACCTCGTCTGTGATCCGGACGAGAAGTGCACGGGTATCCCCGACCAGGGTTGTCCTCCCGATACATACGCATCCAGTGCTACCGTGTGTAACGCCGGAACCCGGGCGGCCGATACCGGATTGAATGCCGTGTGCGATCCGGAAGAGTATTGCCCTGGTACACCGAATGCTCCCTGTCCCGTGGACGTCGTAGCGCCGGTGACCACGGTGTGCCGCGTAGGCTCCGGTGATCCGAACGGCTCGGGTTTTGTCTGTGACCCGGATGAACACTGCACTGGCACGCGAGACGTTCCTTGCCCGCCAGATTCCTACTTCTCGGCTGGAACGACCTGCAACGCGGGAACCAACGGGCCGGACGCGTCGCGCGATCTCATCTGTGATCCGAAAGAGGTCTGTCCTGGCTTCCCTGGAGCTCCGTGTCCGCCTGATACGGTCATGCCCGCCGGGACGATCTGCGATTACGGTTCAGGCAATCCGAACGGAGGTTCGATCTGTGACCCGAACGAGGTCTGTTCTGGGATACCGGATCAGAAGTGTCCGAACGATACGCGCCTGCCCGCAAACACCGTCTGCCGTGCGGCGGCCGGTGACTGCGATGTCTCAGAGGTGTGCGATGGGGCGGCGAACAGCCCATGCCCGCCGAACAGTTTCAAAGCTGTAAATTCCGCCTGTGGAGATCCTTCGGACACGGATTGCACCAACCCGGATACCTGTGATGGGCTGGGCACCTGCCTGAGCAACCACGAGCCGCTGGATACACCCTGTTATGGACCCGATCCGGATTCCACGGGCTTCAACCCCCTGGGCAATACCTGTACACACGCCTGTACGGGCACAGGGATCTGCACGAGCCATATCACTCCGGATTGTTGTGGAAACGGCATCGTGGAAGCGGGCGAGGAGTGTGACGACGGTAACCAATACGCTGGTAGCGAGCCATTCGCCCCTGACATGAGTATCGAATCGTGTCCCTCCGATCCATCGTTCCATTGCCAGTACACGGCAACGACCCACAGCCTGGTGCGCGGCAATCGCTTGAATCCGGCAAAGGACAAGAAGGGCTGCCAGGTCGAGTTCGTCCTGATCAATCCCAATGGAGAAATCGACAAATTCAACCTGCGCGATTACATGCAATCCTGCGAGGATCAGGATCCGACTTGCGACTATGATCCAACGCCAGGCCGCTGCGGTTTCATCACTGTGGCGTGTGTCAACAACGCAGATCCGAATCTGCCGCAATGTGCGCCTGGGCCGGACTTCAACAACGGTATCGTCTCCATCGATGTACGGCCACTTTCCGCTGCCCTACAACGAGTGCCGCTCATCGGACAGACCTATACGAACAACACCCTGGCGTTGACGGATGCTTTGACCCATCTGTTCGATCCGGCCAACCCCGGCGCCGGCTTCACGAACTCAGCGCCACTGGATCCCACGCAGGCCAATCTGTGCAGCGAGCCGAAAACGCTCACTGTGTTCGCTGCCAGCGCCCGCAAGAACGAGAGTGCGCGCGCTCGGTTCACGGTCAGGTTGAAATCGAGAGACGGCCATTTGCCGCGCAACCGGTACAAGCGGACCATGCTCCGGCTGACCTGTCGCGCCCGGGATTTGCCGTAAGCGGAGGTCCCTTGTAAATACTGCGCATGAACAGGGGATCAGCATTGGCTGATCCCCTGTTTTCGCCTCATTGATTGTAAGCCCGCCCAACGAAAGGACGGGCAAGTTCGGAGTCCTGACCTGGCGTCGGGTCACGGCTGGCCGAGCGGAAACGGGGGTTGAAATGACTTGCTCCAGTGCTGTTGAACAGGTGGTTCGGCGCGGTTGGCGACACGGTCCACCCAAAGCCAGGCCGGCCTTGAAGGCTGCTCTTTTGAGTGGACTGCTCTCGCTTGGGGCGGTGCCGGCGCAAGGTCTGATCATCACGGGTGGGCCGACGTACAATCTCCCTGGTGGCGGCAGTTGCACGGTCAGTGGGGGGACCACGAATAACGGGGGGGCCACGGTGAGGTGCTCCGGGGTGGTAC
>CAZEWD010000122.1:6746-8745 GCA_964515725.1 uncultured Binatia bacterium (SeqCode) | reverse complement strand
CCCTCAGCTTGACCAATAGCCCACACCTTGGTTTTTCTCCGACAGACTCCTAGAGAGACCGACCAGACCCTTGCGGTCGTTCTTTTCCTTCAAATGCTGTGGCAACCCGAATCAGCCAGGCGCCTGTTCAGGGACGGCGCGCCGCGCCTTGTCTCTTTGAGCACCGCTCTCATCCTACACGCGATTCTGCTTGCCGTGGCTGCTTCGTCACGTACCCCCCAACCGAGGGTCACCGAATTCATTCGTGTCAGTCTCCTTCCTGAACGGGCAACAGGACCCGAGGGCGGCGGTCCCACCGCCCTTCCACCGGGACCCGCCCCGGCCCCGGCACCGCCGGAACCTGTCGTGGAACCAGTGCCGGAACCTGTCCCGGTTGCACCACCCAGGCCAGCTCCACGCCGTGTGCGCCCAGCACCACGCCGCCCGATCGCTGCGCGGCCAGCAGAGCGTCCAGCAGCAGTCGAACCGGCACCGCTGGACGGACCATCCGGTCCACCGGTTGACGCCGTCACCAGTGAGGCGGAGCCCGGACAACCAGGCGGAGGCGGAGGAGGTTCCGGCACGGGCAGCGGTCCCGGTCATGGCGGTGGTGGTCGTGGTACGGGAGCGGGAGGCGCCGATCAGCGCGGTTATTGCCTTCACTGTCCCGAGCCGGTTTACCCGATGATTGCCCGGCGCCGTGGCTGGGCAGGAGTTGTAGACATTGGCCTGGTCCTGCTCGCAGACGGTCGTGTCGAGAGCGCCAATGTGCGGCGATCGAGTGGTTATGAGGTGCTCGATCAGGCAGCTCTGGATGTTGCACGACGCAGTCGTTTCATGCTGCCCGATCCAACCGCCGCACCCGTCCACGGCAGGATCGAGTATCGGTTCGAGTTGATGCCGTAGGAGTGTCCGACTTCCCGGCAGTCCACGCGAGTCCGGCGCAGCCGCCAATCTTCTGTTGTTTGCGCCATGTGATACACCCCCGCCCATGAATCGCCGCGTGGTGGTCAACCTGATCCTCAGCCTTGCTCTGGCTGGCTTCTTTTTGTTCCTGGCCTTCCGCAACGTGCCTCTGACCGAGTTGCAGGCGGCTTTTGCTCATTTCGATGCGCTCTACCTCGTACCAGCGGCCCTGATCAGCATCACCCTGATGCTGTTTCGCGCCTGGCGCTGGCAACTCGAACTGCGCCCCCTCGAACTCCTGCCTCTATCTCGCCTCTGGGTGATCACCGCCGTCGCTTACATGGCGATCAACCTCCTCCCTGCACGACTCGGCGAGGCCGTCCGGCCATGGCTGTTGTCGCGCCGCACCAGCGTGCGGATCTCGAATGTCGTGGGCAATCTGGTGGTCGAGAAACTGATGGACTCGTTCTGTATCGTCTTCTACATCCTCCTCGGCCTACTCACCGCGGTGGACCTCCCCGCCTGGGTGCGGCACGGAGCAATCTTTCCGGCCATCGGCGCGGCCGTGTTCGCCTGCCTCGTGGCACTGGTCTGGTTCAAAGGGGAATCGTTCATCGACGGGCCGATGCAGCGGCGTCTTCCGGGCCGGATCGCTGACCCTATCGCGCGGGTCCTGCGTGCCATCCTGGACGGCATGCGCATTCTGCCAGATGGACGACTCCTCCTCTTCGTCTTCGGCCTGTCCCTCGCAATGTGGTTCCTGCCGATTCTGTCGAGCTGGGTCATGATTCGCGCTTTTGACTTCCCCGTACCCTTCAATGCCGCATTGATCGTCTTCATTTTCATCGGTTTTGGCACCGCTCTACCCAACGCGCCGGGCATGATCGGAGCCTTCCAGTACGCCTGTATCCTGGCACTCGGTCTGTTCGGAGTGAGTCGCCCTGATGCACTCGCTTACGGGCTCGTTTTGAACGCGCTGCAGGTTCTGACGATCGTCTTGCAGGGCGTCATTGCCCTTCCCTTCGCTGGTGTTGGAATCGGAGACTTCCGCCGTGCACGCACCGAAGTGGCAGAGCTGTAACGCAAAGAGCCCTGTTCTTATCCGTCCCCAACT
>CAZEWD010000122.1:0-6736 GCA_964515725.1 uncultured Binatia bacterium (SeqCode) | reverse complement strand
GCCAGGAAAAAACCCGGCGTTCTTCCTTCATCCTCGATTTGAATCTCTGGGAATTATCCCGCTCGACAGTCGCGCTATCACCGCGGCGAACGAGTAGATGGGCACGAGACAGAACAACAGGAAGAGGAACCTGTGCGGCAGGAGGTCGATACCGGCGCTCCGGTTACACACCATGACACCGGTGAGAACGTAATTCGAAACGCCACCGATGTGTCCGATCCGGCTGGCAAGAGGGACCGTCCCATTTCCCGGATTCCGCCAATGTGAGTCGGCAGCATAAAAAGCAAAAGCGATCGCAATCGAGGCAGGCACCCACCACGGCATCACGTGAAGCCAGACGTAGACGCCAAGCGCAGGGAGCAGGAAAGCGATGTCGGCCAGGTGATCGAGCCAGCGGCCCCGTGTACTGGCATGTCCCGACCGGCGGGCGATGCGTCCATCGCAAACATCACTCGCCGCCACGATGGCATAGACGAGAACGGCAACGAGGCCCCAATGGCGGTCCTGTTCCGCCGCCACCACGAGGATGACAAAGACAGGCATCAGGACGATCCGACCGGCGGTCAGAACGTCTGCCGCATAGGGCATGGGGCGCGCCTGCATGCAACGCATCGTAACGAGGGCCGCCAGTACGGGGAAGAGACGGTGAGCCGCCAGCGGCTAGCGCAGAGAGGGAAAAAGCGGAAAGGGCAGAACGCCGGGGAATTTCGTTCCACCGTTCGATCTGCCATAATTGCCCACCATGACCGGCCTCTTGATCCGTTGGCTCACGACGGCGTGTGCTCTCTGGCTGACCAGCCAGATCGTTTCGGGCATCCGCACCGAAGGTTTCCTGCCACTGTTTTTCGCTGCCATCGTGCTGGGCATCTTCAATGCCCTGCTACGGCCGTTCGTGTTGCTCGTGACACTACCGATCAACATCGTCACGCTCGGCCTGTTCACCTTCGTGATCAACGGCTTCATGCTGAAGCTCACAGGGACCGTGGTGCGCGGCTTCGAAGTGAGTGGATTCTGGTCGGCCGTCTTCGGCGCCCTGCTCCTGAGTTTCTTCAGCTTTTTGATCAACCTGTTTATCAGCGACCAGGGACGGATCGAATACCTCTACGTCGAACGGATCGGCTGAAACGGCAGATTTCCGGCCCGGCAGGACCAGCGCCTGCGTTCCTTCCGTCAGGGGAAAACGCTCTCCCAATCGCCACCACGGAACTGGGCACTGAGAAAATCAGCGATGCCCGGTGTGGCAGAAAGGGCATCGACATTCAGTGCACCGTGCCGGTCTCCCCTGTAGAAAAACACGCGATGGAGACTCGGCGCAACGGCTGGCGCCCAGGTGTTCCCCCAATCCACCACGTCGATCAGACCCTGCCAGAGTTGGCTGGCCTCCATGACGTCCTCGTTCAACACACCGTAGAGCAGGCGAACCACCGCATCGGCATCGTCACAGATGAGCGAACTGCGCAGTCCCGGGTGGAGCTGTGCATTGACGCGATAGAGTTCGTGGAATCCTTCGCTGAGACAGCTCGGGCAGAACGTGCCAATCGTACCGTCGAGCCCCCAGGTCTCTCGGAGCGTTTCCTGCGCAGCCCGTTTCAGGAAAGGCGGGCGCAGAAAGGGTCCTGCGTCGATGACGAGAAAAGGAGGTTTCTGGCCGACAGACTCAAACGCGGTCGCCAGTTGGTGGTAATTGGCGGTAATCCCCACTCCACCAGCGCTAAAGCCCGAGAGGACAACACGCCGGGCCTTCCGGAAGGTGGGTACGACACGTTCGAGAACGCGTGTAATGTTCGTGTAACCAACGTGATGGTACGTCTTACCACCGTAGGTCGAGATCCGGTCACCCGTGTGGTGGTCACCCGTGCAATGAGGCACCACGACGAAGTTGCTGTTCCGGAACGGATTGGTGGGATCACTGCGATCGAACACTCCTCGGTTTTCCCGGATGGGGGCATTGAGGGCCGTCCGAAGAGGGTCTGAACCGACGGAAGAGGCAGCGCCGCCGACGGCACACGTAAACGCGTTGTAGCAGATGCCGCCGCCCTGCAGGTACAGAAGAAGCTCGCTCCTGTCGGAGACGAAGTTCACCGCAACACCGGCAGGCGAACCATCCGAGCACTGCATTTCTGGGATATCGACCCACACCCACTGGCCAAAATCCTCACGTGCGACTTCGATTGGTTCTCCCAGATCGACGTTGCCATCGGAGGATCCGGAACCGCAGCCGGAGACCACGAACAGACCCAGAAGCAGTAGGATTCGGAATGTGCGCATGAGGTTCGTCTATACGGCACGACAAATCGGATCAAGATTTGGGCAACACCTGAAACACCCGAATCCAACGGAGGAAAATTGCGGTTCGCTCACGGGCAGCGTGTATTGTCCTGCCTGCCTGTCAGGATATACATGCGGCAGGAATCTCTCTCTGGGGGTGAGATGGAAATTTTCCCGTACGAGAATCACTCGATCCGGTACGTACGCTCGGGATCAGGGCTCCCGGTAATTTTCCTCCACAACGGGGGAACTTCGCATGCCATCTGGAGCGACATCCTGCCACTTCTCCCCGAGTATGAGACGTTTGCCTTCGATCTTCTCGGATTCGGTGCCTCCTCGAAGCCCGAAAGAGGCTACGAACTCGACACCTACGTGGCGATCCTCGGCGCCTTCATCGAAACGAACAACCTGGCGCCCGTCTTCCTCGTGGGCAACTGCATGGGCAGCGCAATCTCCCTCTCGTTCGCCATGCAACACCCCGGCTCCGTTCGCGCGATGGTCCTCATCAATACGCTGACGAACGCAACCTTTGCCAAAGGCCTTTATGGACCCATGCTGGGCTTACCGCACAAGGTCCCCTGGTTCATTTCGGTTCTGTCGAAGATCGCCCTTGGCAAGCATCTCGGAAAATTCGGTGTCCGTTCACAACTCGGCCGCTACGGGATCGAAAGACGGGTCCATGACCGGCAGGATCTTTGTGCCTGCTACTCGGGCGCGTCGCAGTCTCGGGCGTTACTCGGCGTTCTCGCCGATATCCCGAACTACGCGAGGCTCGATCGTTTCACACCACCAGCAGATTTCCCGCCGATCTGTACGATCTGGGGCCTCGAAAATCGCATTCTGCGCGCCAAGGAAGGAAGAACGCTTGTCGGCAATCTCCATCCCGCACGACAGGAATGGCTCGAAGGATGTGGACATCTCCCGATGCTCGAACGGCCTGAGCAGGTTGCTGCAATCATCCGCGAATTCTTCAGTGACGTACAGCACAAGGAGATAGAACCCGCTTGATCTTCGCTGACGACATCTATGACCTTGCGACGGTGGTGCGCGAGACGGCCCGTGCGGATCCGGATCGCCTCGCCATCGTTGAACCAATAGGTCGAGGAAATGACGGTAAGCGGCGGTACGAACGCTACACCTATCGCCAGCTATCAGAGGATGTAGAGTCGATCGCAGTCGGACTCCGCGAAATGGGCATCGCGGAGCGTACCCGTACGGTGTTCATGGCACCACCGGGCTATGAAGCCTGCGCTGTGTACGTCGCACTGACCCGTGTTGGTGCCACGATCATCATGATCGACCCGTCGGTGGGCTACCGGAACGTTGGTGAACGCCTGCGCCGCATCCATCCCGAGGCGTTCGTCGGGATTTCCCTCGCACATCTGGCACGCATCATCTTCGGGTGGGGGCCGCGGTTTCTCCGCAAAGCGATCGTCGTCGGCAAAGGCAGCTTTTTTCCGGGAGCGCGATCTTTTGCCTCCCTCCGGCGACAGGCCCCCATTGAACCGCAAAAGGCAGCAGTGGAGCCGAACGATCCGGCAACCGTACTGTACACCACCGGCAGCACAGGGCCGGCAAAGCCTGCCCTCTACACGCACCGGAACTTCTGCGGTGTGTTCCGCATCGTCCACGAAAGCTGGGCATTCGACCCTACCGGCGGGGTAGCCGTAGACATGGCCGTCTTCCCTGCCTTTTTCATTGTCGGCCTGAGCGCTGGAGGCACCGTCGTCGTGCCACCGATCCACTTCGTCCGTGAGACCCCCGCAACGGCGAATCCCGCGGCACTGTTGGAGGTCATCCGGGACTGTGGTGTGCGCTCATTATTCGGGTCTCCTGTGCTTCTCGAAAACCTTGCCCGCTACGCCAACGAACAAGGTCTGACCGCACCCAGCCTCGAACGGGTGATTGGCGGCGGTGCACCGATCACGGGTCCTGCCATGCAGGCGCTCACCCAGATGATGCCAGCGGGCAAGGTCTTCTCGAACTACGGTGCAACGGAGGCTCTTCCGACGACCGCGCATGGCGCACCCGAAACACTCGAAGACACCTGGGCCGGGACCGTAGCCGGCCAGGGAATCTGCGTCGGGCGCCCATTTCGCGGTGTCGAGTTGCGAATTGCGAAGATCCAGGACGGCGCAGCGGACGACTTCGAACGACTTCCAGCGGGTGAAATCGGCGAGATCCTCGTGAAGAGTCCGCATCTCAGCGAGACGTATCTCGACGATCCCGACAGCACGAGAAAGAACAAGATCGGCGCATGGCATCGCATCGGGGATGCCGGATATCTCGATCCGCAAGATCGGCTTTGGGTCGTCGGCCGTGTGAGCCAGCGTGTGCGTGGCGCCCATAGTCCCCTCTTCTCACTTCTGTGTGAGCCCGTCTTCGACGCGCACCCACAGGTCAGGCGCAGCGGTCTGGTCGGGATTCCCGGTGGTGAGCACGAAAAGGCCGTCCTCTGTGTCGAGCCCATGCCTGGAATCGATCGTTCTTCACTCCGTGCGGAACTCCTCGAACTCGCCACACATCACGAGAGTACGAAGGAAATCACCGAGGTGCTTTTCATCGATCGTCTGCCCGTCGATCCGAGACACAATTCGAAGATCGAGCGCCCGAAACTCGCCCGTTGGGCCGCATCACAACTGCGGGGCAAGGGCGGATCGAAATGACAGGAGAATCAGCGGACCACATCGTAGGGTAGGAAATCAACCCCTGTCGAATTCCTCGCAAACTGCCGGGTGGTTATTCCGGAGTCAGGTGGTACTCGCGGGTTTTCCGATCTGAGTTCCCAACAACTCTCCCTTGCACTTCAGCCGCTCATCCTGCACCGGCAACTGAACTACCCGAGAGGAGCAGGAGACTGATCGCCATGACCATCATACCGGCAACCAGGCCACCGATGACGACGTGGTCTTCTCCGTATTCCCGCGCAGCCGGAAGCAATTCGTCGAGCGAGATGTACACCATGATTCCCGCCACACCAGCAAACAGAACACCCAGGACCGGACCCGTGAAAAGCAGGGTCAAGAGCGCATAGCCCACGACAGCGCCGACAGGCTCTGCAACCCCCGACAACAGGGCATACCAGAACGCCCGGCTCTTGCTCTCTGTGGCGTAGAAAATAGGGACCGCCACAGCGATTCCTTCCGGAATATTGTGGATCGCGATGGCCAGGGCAATCGCGATTCCCAGCCGTGGATCATCCAACGCCGAAGCAAAGGTGGCCAGGCCTTCCGGAAAATTGTGGATGGCTATGGCAACTGCCGCCATGAGACCCATACGGGCCAGACTGCGTTCTTCCGGTGGTGGCCGTTTGGAATGCTCGATGTCTTCCGGGCAGGGAATCGTGTGATGAGGATTCGCTTCCTCAGGAATGAGGAAATCAATGATGCCAATGAGAAGCATCCCCCCGAAGAAGGCAGCCGCCGTGAACCAGGCTCCGCTCGGTTGCCCCATAGCGAGGGTCAGCGACTCCTGCCCTTTCGGAAGAATCTCCACGAAAGAGACGTAGATCATGACTCCCGCGGAAAACCCCAGTGCCCCGGCCAGAAACTGCGTGTTGGTTTTCTTCCCCAGGAGCGCAATGAGACCGCCGATCCCCGTAGAGAGTCCCGCAAACAGAGTCAGCAGAAACGCAAAGCCCACGTCACCGGTCAAAAACAGCTCCTCCTCCCATCCCAGGCAGTTTGGAATATTCTGACCACCAGCACTGTTCGATGTACACCCGATTGTCGAGCGATTCGACGTCCGGTTGGTTCCCTTTTGCCGGCTACCGCGTTGGAAGACAGGCGGTGGACACCGCTCAGGGTGCTCCCGGTTACACCGGGGAGACGGCACACAGGCGCAGTTGCCGGCCTTTCCGAGGAGTGTGCAATCGGAAAAGAACCAGTGGTCCTGGCCGGCAGGGTTCAGGCGGGCTTGCTGAGGATCACCTGGGCGTCGCCAATGTGACGTACGGCGAATGCCGCCTCACAACTCGCCAGATAGAACTCCCACATCCGGATGAATCGATCATCGAACCCGAGTTGCCGTACTTCCGGCAGCCGCTCGAAAAACCGCTGGCGCCAGCAGGCCAGCGTTTCCGCATAGTGGACCCCGATGTCACGCAACCAATCGATGCGCAGATCCGTCTTGTGTTTGAGCGTCGTTGCAATGCGATGCACCGAGGCCAGCATGCCCCCGGGAAAGATGTACTTCTTGATCCAGTCGAAATCGCGCCGGTAACGATCGAACCGCTGATCCGGAATGGTGATGGTCTGCAAAAACATCCGACCGCCCGGTTTGAGCGCTCGTGCCACCGCCGCGAAGTACGCGGCGTAATACTCGAATCCGACCGCCTCGAACATCTCGATTGAAACGACACGATCGAACACACCGGAGACCTTGCGGTAATCGCAGAATTGGAACTCCACGAGATCCTGCAACCCAGCCTCTGCGATGCGCTGGCGGGCCAGTTCGAGTTGCTCGCGGG
>CAZEWD010000121.1:3525-8763 GCA_964515725.1 uncultured Binatia bacterium (SeqCode) | reverse complement strand
ATCGCAGTCCGTGTATTGTACCCGTACGAGAGGGATTCAGTGGTGCGTTCCCGATCCCGGGATGGCTGACTCGTTATGACTGGAAGGGATACTACGAGAAACGTGATTTGCCCCGTACGACAAATCCCGAACGCGACTGGCTGGCCACTGCCAACAGCCAGGTGATTCCGTCGGTGCGATTTCCTTCGACATATAACTCCGATGTCGCGCCTCCCAACCGTTACGAGCGTATCAGCGGGCAACTGAAACGGGTGACGACCTCGCGGAAGTATGAACCGCGGGACGGTGAGGATCTTCAACTCGACCGCGGATATGATGCCTGGCCGAGGCTACGTACCTCGTTTACCGAGGCCTTGTGCGATGCAGAAGGCGTTGCCTATCGCACCGAGCGTCGCCTGCTGTGTGAGTGGGATGGTGTTTACGGACCGGACTCGCCAGCCGCGACACTCTTTGTGCTGTTTTCAAACGCAGTCCTCGATCGGGCTCTCGCAGACGAGTTCCCGGACGGTGCGCAAGACACGGCCTGGCATTTCGTGCAGTCACTGCCCCAGTTCGAAACACGTGTCGAGTGGCTGTGGATGCAGCCTGCGGATGCTCCCGTGTGGGATGACGTGCGTACGGCGCGACGTGAAGTGCGGGCGGACATTCTCATTGCTGCGTTTGAGGATGCCGTCGCACAGATTCATTGGCGTTTCGGTGACGACGAGGCGGGATGGGTCTGGGGTCGCGTGCGGCCCTTCGTGTTGTGTCATCCGTTTGCACCCGGGGACGGACTCCTCGGCCGGCTCCTCAATGAGGCGCCCGTGGCGGTCGGCGGTGCTCCCGAGACCGTATTCAAGAATCAGTTCCCGCGGTCCGACCGTGAACACATGAATCCCATGATTGGGCCGGTACTCCGTTTCACTGTCGACATGGCCAACCCCTGGGCTGCACGGTACACGCTGGCTGGTGGCCAGAGTGGCTGGCCGCGTTCACCTCATTATGGGGATCTGCTGGCAGATTGGGCAACCGGGCGTAGTCGGCCTCTGACGCCGCCACCGGCGGATACCGATATCGTCGTGCGATTCGAGCCAGCAGTCTGATCCCGAACTTTTCGTAATGGCGCCTGGATGGCGAGAGCGAAAATGGCTTCTGCCAGGACCTGCGAGTGTAACGAATTATTCCAGGCATAAATTGACAACTGCCAGCCACTGCACAAAAGTCCGCCGTCTTGGAGGGGGTCTGCATGATGTTCGAGAAATTCGCCATTCGATTTGGTCTGACGATCCTGATGACAGGGCCACTTTATCTTGCGGGTTGTGGTGTGGATTACGAGGCGTTGCCGGTACCGACGAGGCAGCCGACACACTCGCCCACTTCAGTCGTGCCACCTCCGATGACTCCAACGAACACGCCGACTCTGACCTCGACATCGGCGCCGAGTGCCACGGTCACTTCGATACCGACATTGTCGCCCAGCGCTACTTCGAGTCTGACACCGACATCATCGGCGACCTCGACTTTGACACCGGAACCGACGGTGACCGCATCCGCGACGGCCACGATCATTCCCACCGTATCGCCAGAGTGTGAAGTCCTGAATGCGGTGGAGTGTCTTCTGCCGTACCCGTCGAGTCACTTCCTGAAGCCGGCCGATACAGCAACGGGTTTTGCCTTGCGGATCCCGCAGGCGGGCATTGCACAGGTCAACGGACCAACGCAGGTCCCGGCGTCCATGTTTGATGGGCAGGACGGTTTCAGTCCCGGAAGCCAGGTGATGATGCACTTCCCGCAGGGGGTGGATCTGGCAGCTTCCGGTGTCTCGCGTCTGCTCGAGGCCGGGTGTTGCGGGCAGCCCGATGGTCCTCCCTGGATCGATACGCGTACGCAGAATGGCCGCTCCCTCGAAGCGGACAGCCCAACGGTGCTTCTCGAAGCCGGCGCGTTACGTTCTTGCGGCCCGGCCGTATTCTGACGCCCGGCCACCATTATATTGTGGCGGTTCGCAATCTCATTGCTCCGGACGGTACCGCGGTGGAACCGGAGGTGGCGTTCCGGTCCCTTCGTGACGGGATCGACAGCGCCGATCCCATGATCGAGGCGCGCCGTGCTCATTTCGAGAACGATATCTTTCCGGTGTTGGAACAGGCAGGTGTCGAGCGCCAGAGCCTGATACTGGCGTTCGATTTCGTTGTCGCCAGTGATGCCAGCCTGCACCGCGTCATTCTTGCTATGCGGGATCAGGCCTACGCCTGGCTCGATGGTATTGAAGCCGATCCCGAACAGGTGCCGTTCACGGTGACCAAGGTCGTGGAGAACGACTGCGATCAGCCCGGTACCGTGGTGTGGCGTAACGTGACGGGTTATTTCACGGTGCCGCTATTCCTGACGGACAAGCTTGCCAGTTCCACCACGCCGGTGGTGAATACGGACGCCGGCGGCAATGTTGTGGCGAACGGCTTCCATCAGTCGAAGTACACGGCATCCGTTCCCTGCTCAGCTCGACAGCCGGTCTCCAATCCGCCGACCCGGCCGATTCTCATGGGCCACGGTCTTTTCCAGAACGGCCAAATCATGACGGAAACGATCCCGTCGGTTGTCGGACGTGTCGTGCCGTGGAGTGGGATCGCGGTTGCCACGGATTGGCGAGGACTATCTTCCGCCGACCTTGCCTGGGTGGGCGCCAAGGTAATCGGCGTGGAGGAGAGCCAACTGCACCATTTCCCGGCGCTACCGGCACGGCTGCAGCAGGGGATGCTCAACACGCTGGTGCTATCGCGCCTCGCAAAGCATGGTATTTTCAATCGGGTTCCAGCCTTCCAGCGAGCCGATGGGAGTGGCGTGTTCCCCGGGGCGGACGAGGACATGTACTATTTTGGCATCAGTCTGGGCGGCATCATGGGAACCTACCTGGCTTCCCTGACACCGGACATCAATCGTTTCATTCTGGATGTTGGTGCCGTGAATTTTGGCTGCTTGTTGCAGCGTGCCACACCGTTCATTCCGTTTTATGACACGATCAACGGCATCGGGCTGACCGACTCGATGCAGATCAGTATCGGATTGGCACTGTTCAACGAGTTGTGGTCACAGGCGGAACCCGTGGGTACGGTCAATCACGTGACCTCCGATCCGCTACCGGGTTCCGGCGATCCGAAGGAGGTTTTCTACTCCGCGGCGTGGCTCGATAAGGAGGTGTCGAACATCTGCACTGAAATTGCGGCGCGCTCGATGAACTTGCCTGTTCTGGCTGGCTCGATTCAGCAGGGTTTGCAGCAAATGCCCGACGTTCCTGGCCCGGTATCGAGCGCTCTGGTGTTCCATGACATCGGTGAACTCGACATTTTGAATCCGGCGCATCAGCGATTCCTGCCGCCACTTGCAAACCTGTTCCCAAGTAGCAAGTGCGACCCTCACCCACGGCATGCCAGCATACCGGCAGTGATCCGGCAGGCGCTCGACTTCCTCTACACCGGCTTACTGGAGAACCGATGTAGCGGGCTGTGCGATGGGGATGAGCCAGACGAGAAACCTTTGCTTGGCGACTGTGATCCCTTGTCGGATTGAGTTGAGCAGAATGGACAATTCACCGACCCTCACGACGGCTCGATTTCTCCACCATCTTCACTGGCCCGGTGTGAGAACGCTTATGCGGCCGCTCCGGGGGGTTGATCTCGTTGCTGGCCTACTCACAGCTCTCCTGTGTGTTGGTTGCGGTGTGTCGTACGACGAAGTCGCCGCTCCCGAGCCGACGCCACAGGCTGGCTATTGTCGGATCCCGGCGGCGGAGGTCGAGGCGCGGATCGACGATCTCCTGCCGCGGATGACCCTGGAGGAGAAGGTTGCAATGATGGCGGGCACATCCGGAGCAGACGGTATGTGGCCGACCTCACGCAACGACCGTCTCGGCATCCCGGGACTGATCATGGTGGATGGGCCGCGGGGAGTTTCGGCTGCAGCCGGGCATGCGACCGCCTTTCCTGTCGGTATGGCGCGTGCGGCAACGTGGGATCCATCGCTGGAGGAGCGTGTTGGGGAAGCGATCGGCATCGAGACGCGTGCCATGGGTGGCAACGTAATCCTGGCGCCTACGGTGAATGTGCTGCGCCATCCGCGTTGGGGGCGTGCGCAGGAAACATATGGGGAAGATCCGCTGGTACTGGGGCGCATGGCAGTCGGATTCATCCGTGGAGCGCAGCGCCACGTGCTTGCCAGTGTCAAGCACTTCGCGGTCAACAGTATCGACGATACGCGTAATTTTATTGATGTCACCATCGACGAGCGGACGTTGCGGGAGATTTATCTGCCGCATTTTCGCGCGGCGGTACAGGAGGCACAGGTCGGCTCCGTAATGAGCGCCTACAATATGGTGAACGGACAGTACTGTGCCGAGAATACACACTTGTTGCATGACATCTTGAAGGAAGAATGGGGCTTCGAAGGTTTCGTGGAGTCCGATTGGCATCTTGGCACGCGCAGTACGGTCCCGTCGGTTCTGGCTGGTCTCGATATCGAGATGCCGAAACCGATCTATTTCGACGAGCGGTTGATTGCTGCCGTCGAATCGGGAGCGGTGCCCGAGGCCAACATCGACGCGGCTGTGCGGCGGATTCTGCGGGCGCAATTCTGTTTTGAGTTGGACACAAAGCCACCGCAGAAGGATCCAACTCTCGTTGAGAGTCCAGAGCACACGGGCCTGGCGCTCGAGGTGGCGCGGCGGTCGATTGTCCTCCTGAAGAATGATGCGGCCAGTTTACCTCTGGACCGTTCTCGTGTGCGATCCCTGGCGGTTGTGGGGAAGTTGGCTGATCAGGGCAATATCGGCGACAACGGCAGCAGCAGGGTGGATCCATCGTATATCGTCACACCGCTGCAAGGGATCCAGAACCATGCGGGTCCGGTTAATATGGTCGCGGTACCCACGGACGTCCTCTCCGATGAGGATCGTGCTGCCGTACGGGCGGCGGATGCGGCTGTGGTCGTGGTTGGGTTGGTGGCTGCCGATGAGGGGGAGGCGAATGACCGGGAGCGGTTGGGTCTCTCATCGAAGCAGGAGCAGCTCATTGCTGAAGTATCGGTACTGAACGACAGGACGATCGTGGTTCTCGAGGGTGGCAGTGCAATTCTTGTCGAAGCCTGGATCGATGCGGTCCCTGCGGTCATGATGGCGTGGTATCCTGGGCAGGAAGGCGGTAATGCGATTGCGGAAGTATTGTTTGGCGACGTGAATCCGTCGGCCAAGCTACCCATTGTTTTTCC
>CAZEWD010000121.1:0-3515 GCA_964515725.1 uncultured Binatia bacterium (SeqCode) | reverse complement strand
TCTGCCGCCGTTTCCGTATCGTCCCCTGGCGATCACGTACGGCTACTATCATGGCTATCGGTTGCTCGATCGTAACGGTACGAAGCCGCGATTCCCATTTGGTTTTGGCCTTGGTTATACGGAGTATCGTTATTCGAACCTGGAGGTGGCAAGGCCCGTACTGTCACGTGAGGAGAGTTTACGAGTTTCGGTGGACGTGACCAACACGGGAGCCCGCGCCGGACGTGAGATTGCCCAATTATACGTGAGTTACCGGGGTTCGGCTGTCGATCGTCCGGTAAAGGACCTCAGGGGATTTGCTTCTGTTCCACTTGCTGCGGGCGAGACAAAGCGTCTGTCGTTCGAGTTGCCGGTGAAAGACCTGGCTTATTACGATGTTGATGTGGCGAGATGGACAACTGAGGCGATCCGATATGTCGTACAGGTTGGTCCGTCTTCCGCCGATTTGCCGCTCAGTACGGAGATCGAGGTGCGGGATTGAGGGCAGATCGGCGGGTGGGATTTGAAGCATGCGAGATGGAGGTCTGTCACGAGGCTGATGATCCGTGGGCGTGCGTAGCGTAAAACCATCGTTTGACCGCTTCAGCCGTACCGATGTACGCGATGACGATGACACCGAGCCAGGCAAGGAAGAACGCGGGGAGCGGTGTCATACTGAAGAGTGTGCCAAGTGGCGTGTAGGGCATCGAGATGGCGATGCCCACGACCAACAGTGTAGCCATCAGGAGGGGTGTAGAGGGTCGGCTACGAATGAACGGAGCACGGGTGCGGACGACGAGTACGATCAGGGCCGCCGACACGACGGACTCGACGAACCAGCCAGTGCGAAACTCATCCGGGCCAGCGTGCAGGATGGCGATCAGAATACCAAAGGTCAGATAATCGAACAGAGAACTGACCAGGCCGAAGGCGATCATGAAGCGGCGGATGAAGGAAATATCCCAGCGGTGTGGTCGATCCAGCCAATCGGCATCGACGCGATCGGTGGCAATGGTCAGTTCGGGCAGATCTGTCAGCAGGTTAGTCAGCAGAATCTGTTTGGGTAGCATCGGCAGGAAGGGCAGGAGTAGAGAGGCGCCCGCCATGCTGAACATGTTGCCGAAGTTGGCGCTGGTTGCCATGAACACATACTTCAGTGTGTTGGCAAACGTTCGTCTTCCCTCACGGACACCGGCTTCGAGAACGGCCAGATCCTGTTCCAGGAGTACGATGTCTGCTGCTTCCTTTGCGACATCGACGGCGCCCTGGACCGAGATGGAGACATCTGCCGTGTGCAGGGCAGGCGCATCATTGATGCCATCGCCGATATAGCCGACGACGTGTCCGGCCTTCTTCAGGGCGCGGATGATTCGTTCCTTCTGATTCGGTTCGATTGCCGCAAAGAGATTCGCCTCGCAGGCTTGTACGCGGAGTGCATCGTCGCTGAGTTGGCGGAGTTCAGGTCCGGTGAGGACGTGAAGTGCTTCCGGGATTACTTGCGAGCCGACGTGTTCGGCGACCTGCACACTGTCGCCGGTGATGATTTTGAGCTGAACGCCAAGTGTAGCAAGTGCTGCGACGGTTGCGGCAATCCCGGGTTTGGGAGGGTCCGAGAGTGCGAGCAGGCCGCAGAAAGTCATGTCTGTTTCTGAGTCTCGATTGATGGCGGCTGGACTGTCCATCGCTTTCACAGCCACACCCAACGTACGGAACCCTTGTTTCCCCAGGTCCTCATGCAGGCGATTGATGTTGTCGATCACTTCTTCGATGGGCCGGGTGGAACCGTCGCTGGATTCCGCGGTTGTGCAGACCGAGAGGACATTGTCCAATGCGCCTTTCGTGATGAGCCATATCTGCTCATCATGTCTGGCAAGGACGCTCAATCGTTTGCGATTGAAATCGTAGGGGACCTCATCGAGCTTGTGCCAGCCCTCGAGAGAGACACCCTCTTGCGAGCGGAGTGCGTCGTCGATCGGATTCTTGAAAGCCGTTTCGTAGGTTGCGTTGAGGCAGGCGTGAAGGAGTACACGGGGATTCTGTTGTCCTTGTGCATCGAGTGCGGCGTGGATCCGGACGCGTCCTTCGGTGAGTGTGCCGGTTTTGTCCGAGCAGAGCACGTTCATACTGCCGAAATTTTCGATTGCGGCCAGGCGTTTCACGATCACCTTTTGATCGGCCATACGTCGTGCGCCGCGGGCCAGATTGACGCTGATGATTCCGGGCAGGAGTTGAGGTGTGAGTCCAACGGCGAGGGCCAGAGCGAACAGGAATGAATCGAGGACGGGGCGATGCAGGTAAACGTTGGACGCAAAGATGGCGATGACGAGGACGAGTGTGACTTCGACCAGCAGATAGCCGAAGCGCCGGACGCCGCGTTCGAATTCTGTCTCGGGTGGTCGCAGCCGGAGGCGTTCGGAGATGGCGCCGAACTGGGTGTTGTGGCCAGTATGAACGACGAGGGCGCGCCCGCTGCCGCTGATGACGTGGCTACCGAGAAAAAGAGCATTGGTGCGTTGTGAGAGTGGAGCGTTGGCGGCAACGGTTCCGGGGGTTTTATTGACAGGGTAACTCTCTCCTGTGAGGGCGGCCTCATCGACGAAGAGGTCATGTTCCTCCAGGAGGATACAGTCGGCGGGAATCCCCGAGCCTGCGGAGAGGAGGACGACATCGCCGGGGACCAGCTCATCTGTGGGCAAGTCGGTTTCGTGATCGTCGCGTAGAACGAGTGATTTTGGTTCGACGGTTTCCAGGAGGCGGTCGACGGCCTGGGCGCCGCTATGTTCCTGCCAGAACCCGAGCAGTCCGCTGGCGAGGATAATTCCCAGGATGATGAGGCCGTCTGTGGTGTCTTTCAGGGCGAACGAGAGGGTGGCGGCGACGATAAGGATCAGGACGATCGGGCTACTGAATTGTCGCAGCAGGAGGGTGGGCACATGGGAGTGCCGGCGTACGTTCAGGGTATTTGGGCCGAACTGTTCGTATCGGTGCCTGGCCTCCTCGGTGCTGAGGCCTGTGGGCGAAGCCGTCAAGAAGCGCATCAACTGATCCGTGGGGATTGCCCAGAATTCGCGGAGTGCAGAAGGGCCTGAGGGTGAAGTGGTTTGCGGGGGTGACTTTGCGTCGGGCATGAGAATCCCCATACGGCTGGAATACCTCAGCCTGCAATCGGATGAAGCCCCTTTCTCAGCCGCCCCCGGCTTAGACACCCACCGGCCTTGGATGGACATCCACAGGTCTTGGATGGACATCCACCCAGCCAAAGTGGATGTCCATGCTCGATCCACTGGACCGCCAAAGTGGATGTCCATGCTAGATGGACGGGTGCTGGCCCAGGTGGCATCCCATCCCTGTCAGGTAGAGGACCACAAGACCGCACACGTTGCGCCCGAAATACCCACACGAGTACGGACGAACACCGTTGCCACCCGCAAAGAACCGATTCCGCGTGCAGGAAGCCAGGTGTCCACCGGTGGATCCGTGGAGGGAGATGGTCCTCATGGACCCTGGAGTAGAGCCAGTGGCAGATCAGGAACGAG
>CAZEWD010000120.1:5575-8825 GCA_964515725.1 uncultured Binatia bacterium (SeqCode) | reverse complement strand
TTATTGTGACTATCCGCCGGAGGCCGCGCGCATCGATCGTGTCGGTAACTTCCTGGCACCGAATATCGAGGCCATCGTAGCGAAACATCCCGACCTCGTGATCGTGGTACCAAGCCCCGCCAATCAATCGCCAGTCGAATCGTTGCGCCGGCTTGGTCTCGAGGTGCTCGTCGTCGATCCGGATTCTGTAGCGGAGATCGAAGCGTCGATTCTTACCATCGGCCGGGCCGTTGGCCGTGAAGCCGCGGCGCAAAAGGTCGTTGCGGGGATCGAGAAGAAAATTGCGGCGACGCGGGAGAAGCTGCGTGACGCAGTGGAGCGGCGGGTATTGATGGTGGTTGGACTCACGCCGCTGATTGCGGCGGGCGGGCACACCGTGCAAGACGAACTCATTCGCATGGCGCATGGGGTCAATATCGCCGCAGAGGCGGGAGGTGGCTGGCCGCACATCAGTATCGAGTTTGCATTGGCCGGTGCGCCGGAGGTCATCATCGACACCACGATGGGGAACGAGGAACGTGCTGGATCGAGCGGCGCCGGTCGATTCTGGAGCACGTTTCCACAACTTCCTGCCGTCCGCGACAAGCGCGTGCACGGGTTCAAGGAGTATCAGTTGCTCCGTCCGGGACCGCGTATCGCCGAAGCTTTCGAGACCATGGCACGATTCATCCAGCCGGAGAGGATGTCGGATGAACGTCCATGAGCGGCAGTGCCGGCTCGTTCCTCGTGTGCCTCTGGCCGAGTTGGTGCCGCACCGTGATCTCGCCTGTGCCCTACAGGCGATAGGGGGACGTCACGAAGGCTCCCGGAGTATCTGATGGTCCCCGCCCATCTGACACGCACGCGCTTTTTTGTGGTGATGGGAATCCTGCTGGCGGTTTTGCTCCTGAGCATTGCGGTGGCCGTGTCCGTGGGCAGTGTGCGTGTCGACCTGCTGCATGCGCTGTTCAGTGTCGATGCGGAAAATATCGATCGGGTGATATTGTTGCAGACACGCCTGCCGCGTGTGCTTCTGGCTGCCGTGGTGGGAAGTGCACTGGCTGTTGCCGGAGTCACGTTGCAAGGGTTGTTACGCAATCCTCTTGCGGAGCCACATCTGATCGGCGTTTCCGGAGGTGCTGCTCTCGGGGCGGTGCTTGCGGTGATCCTGGCGGGCCGCAGCGCCTTTTCCGAGACCGGTCTGCTGCCATTGGCAGCCGCCATGGGTGCACTGTCCTCCATCGGAATCATTTACCGTGTGGCGCTGGTACACGGGCGCTTGCAACCCTACGTCCTGCTGCTGGCCGGTGTCGTCTACAATGCCTTTGCCGGTGCGCTGATCCTCTGCATCAATGCCATTGCCGACTTCTACCAGGCACAGGGAATTCTCTTCTGGCTCATGGGGAATCTCGCCACTCAGAGCTACCGCCTGGTGGCAGCGATCGGGATCTACTGTCTTCTTTCCAGCGCCTGGCTGTTGTGGCAGACGCGGCATTTGAATGCCTTGAGCCTTGGGGAGGAGACGGCCCTCCATCTGGGTGTCGATGTGCAGCGTGTGCGGCGTGCTGCCTTTATCGGATCGTCGTTGCTCGTCGGTGCCGTGGTGTCGGTCAGCGGGATGATCGGCTTTGTCGGACTGATCGTGCCACACGTCATGCGGCTCATCCTCGGAGCCGATCACCGGCTGCTGATGCCGGCCTCGATGCTGGCGGGTGCGGCCTTTTTGATCGGTGCTGACACGGTGGCGCGGACGGCCCTTGGTGTCGTGGAAGTGCCCGTCGGTGTCGTGACGGCACTCTGCGGGGGGCCGTTCTTCGTTTACCTGCTCAAACGCGAAGGATCGCGGGTCTTCGAATGAGCAGAAAACCGATGCAGTGGAATAGGGCGAGGCTTCTATGAAAAACCCCTCATTTGAGCCGACTCCCGAACTTCATGAGAATACCGACCGTTCCGGGAGCCCTCTCGTCATGGAGCACGTCAGTTTCCGGTATGGGATGCAACGGGTGGTATCCGATGTATCCCTCGAATTACGCCCGGGTGAGATGTTGGGTGTGATTGGGCCGAACGGATCTGGCAAATCGACACTGCTGCGACTTCTCTCTGGTGTTCTCAAGCCAGAATCTGGCGTCGTCCTACTGAACGGGTGCCCGCTGTCCGAATTCTCCCGTAACCAGATCGGACGCACCGTGGCGATGGTGCCGCAAGATACCCTCATCGAGTTCCCTTTTTCGGTGATGGAAATCGTTTTGATGGGCCGATCGCCTCATCTGGCAGGGTTTGCCTTCGAGAGCAGCCGCGATGTGGAAATTGCACGCACTGCGATGGCACGCACGGGTGTTCTGGACTTTGCGACACGAGCCATCCAGGAACTCAGCGGTGGCGAACGGCAACGCGTCATTCTGGCCCGTGCCCTGGCGCAGGAGACGGAGATCCTGTTGTTGGACGAGCCAGGCGCCTTCCTCGACATCCGGCATGCCGTCGAGATTCACGACCTCCTGTGCGACCTGCGGGACGAAGGGCGATCGATCGTCACTGTGTTGCACGATCTGAATCTCGCTGCCTTGTACTGTGACCGCGTAGCCCTTTTGCAGCAGGGCCGTCTCTATCGGATCGGTGCGCCGGCGGAGGTGATCACCTACGCTGCGTTGGTCGACGTCTATGAGACGGAGGTCTACGTGGACCTCAACGACATCACCGGCGCGGTAAACGTCTTACCCCTCAGCCGCCGCTATCGGAATCAGTTGCGTAAGGACGCCTAACAGCGGCAACAGAACATCTTCTGGCCCGGCTGCCTTGCTTCACCGTGCCAATGTTCTAGGGTCAGCACCGGCGATTCAAATTGACGGCATGGAAAGGGGTCGTGGTTAGCTCCGATCGACGGTCCGACGCTCATGTATTTCGACTTCGCGAATGTGCTCGTCTTTTTTGGGCTCAGCCTGGTTTTTGTCGCTGCCATGCTCGTGGTGGGCAGTTTTGTGCGCCCGTACAACCCCGAGCCGGCGAAGCTGTCCACCTACGAGTGTGGAGAGTTGCCTACCGGCAGTGCCTGGATGAATTTCAATATCCGGTTTTATCTGGTTGCCCTGATCTTTGTGATCTTCGACGTCGAGATCGCTTTCGTCATGCCGGTTGCCACCGTCTTCCGTGAATGGGTGCTGGACGGCCGTGCTCTTTATGCGATCGTCGAACTCGGTCTGTTCCTGGCCGTGCTGTTTGTCGGACTGGTGGTTGTCTGGAGCAAGGGCGACCTGGAATGGCTGAAAAAGGTTCC
>CAZEWD010000120.1:0-5565 GCA_964515725.1 uncultured Binatia bacterium (SeqCode) | reverse complement strand
GGGGCGAGCGTAGAAGCAGCGCCCGTGGTTCGTGATGCGGCCTGAGGGCGACGAGGATCAAGAATGGCACTCATCAATAGCCTCCCGGAAATCGTACTGACCACCAAGGCAGACGAACTCCTGAACTGGACGCGCAAGTCCTCGATGTGGTGGATGCTTTTTGGACTTGCCTGCTGCGCCATCGAGATGATGCAGACACAGGGACCGCGAGCCGATGTCGATCGTTTTGGTTCCGCACCACGTGCAGCACCGCGGCAATCCGACCTGATGATCGTGGCCGGTACACTGACCCTGAAGATGGCACTACGTACCAAACGGCTGTACGAGCAGATGCCGGAACCGCGCTACGTGATTTCGATGGGGAGTTGTTCGAACAGCGGCGGTCTCTTCCAACTGGCCTATTCGGTTTGTGATGGAGTCGACAAGATCATTCCCGTCGACGTGTACGTACCTGGATGTCCGCCACGTCCCGAGGCTCTCACCGAGGGTATCATGAAGTTGCAGGAGAAAGTCATGAAGGAGCGCTGGTTGGTGCGGGCACCGCAGGCCGGGATGTCGGAGGCCTGAGACATGGAGGCCGGTGCAATCCACGAGCGGCTTCGGCAGCGTTTCGAGGCGGCGATCGGGGAACTCGATACGAGCGGATCGCCATGGATCGAGGTCACAGTGCCATCCATCGCCGAGGTTTGTCGCTACCTGCGTGACGAGCCGGAGTTGCGGTTCGACTGTCTGATGAACCAGTCGGCAGTCGATTGGAATACAAAGCCGGTTCTCCAGGTCGTGTACCACCTGTTTTCCTATGAGCACCGCCATCATGTCGTCCTCAAAGTGAATGCACCACGCGACAATCCGGTGGTCCCCACCGTGGAAAACGTCTGGAAGATCGCCAACTGGCTGGAACGGGAAATCTACGATCTGATGGGTGTGATTTTCGAGGGCCACTCCGATCTGCGACGCCTGCTCATGCCCGAGGATTGGGTTGGCCATCCGGCGCGCAAGGACTTCGTTGAGCCGAAGGAATACCACGGCATCAGTACGCACCGGGAAAGTCTGGTGGATCGGGCGGGTTTGCCGAAATGAGTATCTCGGGCTTCGAAGTCGAAATCGAACGCGACGGCCAGGAGGGTCTCGAGACGGAAGAGATGACCCTCAATATGGGTCCGCAGCACCCGAGTACCCATGGTGTGCTGCGCTTTGTCGTCAAGGCCGACGGCGAGGTGATGCGCGAGGCGGTTCCTGATGTGGGCTACCTGCACCGATCGATCGAGAAAATCAGTGAAAAGGTCACCTACCACGGTTTCATGCCGTACACCGACCGTGTCGATTATGTGGCAGCCATGCTCTGTAATCAGGGCTGGGCGATGGCCTGTGAACGTTTGGGGGGAATCGAGGTCCCGCGGCGCGGCGAGTATTGCCGTGTTATCGCGGCGGAACTGAACCGTATTTCGAGTCATCTGCTGTCGCTCGGTACGATGATCCTCGACATCGGTGCGATCACGCCATTTTTCCATACGTTCCGTGAACGTGAAAAGATCAACGATCTGCTGGAAGAACTGTGCGGTGCTCGGCTGACACACAACTACATGCGAATCGGTGGTGTCAACTGGGATCTGCCACCGGGATACAAGGAGAAAGTCCTCAAGGTTCTCTCTGAAATCGAACCGGCCCTGGGAGAGCTGGACGATCTCGTGACGACCAACGCGATCTACATCCAGCGCCTCGCCAATGTGGCGACGATCACACGGGAGAAGGCCATCGAGTATTGCCTGGTGGGTCCGAATCTGCGTGGCTCGGGACTACGCTACGACGTGCGCCGGGACGAACCGTACTCGATCTATCCGGATCTCGAGTTTGATATTCCTGTGGGACGGGGCGAGGTCGGGACCGTCGGCGATTGCTTCGATCGCTACATCGTACGCGTGCGTGAGATACAACAGAGCATCCGTATCCTGCGCCAGTGTTTCGAGCAGATCCCGCCGGGCCCGGTGATTGCCAAGGTGCCGCGCCGGTTCAAGCCGAAGCCTGGAGAAGCAGCGGTGCGCGTCGAGAGCGCGCGCGGCGATATGCACTGGTATGTGGTGAGCGACGGCGGTGAATCGGCGTACCGCACACATATCCGGACAGGGTCCTTCACGGCGATGGCGATCATTCGGGAGCTATCGCGGGGCCTGATGCTGGCCGATCTGGTCGCGGTGATTGCCAGCCTCGACATCGTGGCGCCCGAGGTGGATCGATGAAGGCTCTGTTGGACCGGCTCCTGGCACAGGGCATCTTTGGCCCAATCCCGTATGATGTCGTTTATGCTGGCGGGATCCTTCTGACCGCGGCCGTCGTTCTGTTGGTCTTCATTTTGTTGGTGGCCGGGGTCACGACCTTCATCGAGCGCCGCGTCTGGGCGCGTATCCAGAGCCGGATTGGTCCCAATCGCGTCGGGCCGCAAGGGATCCTGCAGTGGCTGGCCGACGGTGTGAAGCTGTTGATGAAGGAGGACATCATTCCGGCGGCGGCGGATCCACGGTTGTTCCGTGCCGCACCGTATCTGGTGATTATGGGTTTCGTCGGTGCCTTCGTCGTCCTGCCGTTCGGAAGCCGGCTCGTGGTGGCCGATATGAATGTCGGTCTCGTCTACCTCATGGCCGTGATGTCGCTCGTCGTCATCGGCATCCTGATGGCTGGGTGGGCTTCCAACAATAAGTGGTCTCTGATGGGAGGCATCCGTTCGGCAGCGCAGATCGTCAGCTACGAGATTCCGTCGGCATTGTCTCTGTTACCGGTAGTGTTGGCTGCGGGTTCCCTGAGCCTCCAGGAACTATCACGGCAACAGGGTTGGGCTCCGTGGGACTGGTTCGTTTTCGCCAGTCCATTCCATTTTATGGCGTTCTTCACCTTCTATGTATCGGCATTGGCGGAAGGGAATCGGACCCCATTCGATCTGCCGGAAGCGGATTCAGAACTGGTGGCCGGTTATGTGACGGAATACACGGGTGTTCGTTACCTCATGTTCTTCTTTGCGGAGTGGGGCAACCTGTACGTGATCGGTGCTATCCTCACAGCAGTCTTCCTCGGTGGCTGGCACATTCCGCCGGTGACCGACAAACTTGTGTTACGTATCCCACTGGAATTTCTGACATTTTTCCTGAAGGCCTATTTCTGGGTCATCGTGGCCATGTGGATCCGTGCCACACTGCCACGCGTGCGTGTGGACCAGTTGATGGCCATCTGTTGGAAGTACCTGGTACCGATCTCTCTCGGCAATGTGCTGTGTGCGGCGATCTGGACAGCCGTATTTCCGAACGGCAACCGCCTCGTGTCCTTCCTGATGTTTCTGCTGGGTGTCGCAATCGTCGTACAATTCTTCCGTCGTGTTCGCTTCCACCTGCGCCGTTCGCGGGTGCGTGAATCGGGGCAGTTTTCGCTGAACCCGATCGTTTGAGGCTGAGATGAGCTTCACGGAATACATTCGAAACATACGAGATACCTGCACGACCACGTTCGAAGGGCTTGCGGTGACATTCTCCCATTTCGCCCGCAAGCCCACGACCCTGCAGTATCCGGATCGCCTGAAGGTGCGGATCGAAGATACACTGCCGTTCCGCTACCGGGGTCTATTGGAAGTCGACCTGGAGATCTGCACGGGATGCCTTGCCTGCGAACGGGCCTGTCCCATTGACTGTATCCTGATTGATGCACGCAAAAATCCGGAGGGTGGCGGTCTGACCCTGTGGCGCTTCGATATCGATCTGGCGAAGTGTATGTTTTGCGGCCTGTGCACGGATCCGTGTCCCACCGGTTCGATCCATCACACACCGGAGTTCGAGGGAGCCGACTACTCTCTGGAGAGTCTGATCCGGCGTTTCGTCAAAGAACCGGTTCCTGCGTACAAGCCGAAAAAGGCAGGTGAGACGGACCCTGAGATTCTACGGTTTCTCGATCGCGGAATGCGTTACATCGAGGAGTTCGCCGTACCTGCAACACCGGCGCCTGCTGCGAAACCAGCCAAAAAGGAAGGTGGCGGGTGAACGAGCTGGGCCTGGGCAACTTTGTTTTTTATCTGCTGGCGACGTTCACCATCGTGTCGGCGGGCGGTGTCGCGTTCTCGCGTAACATCCTCTATTCCGCCTTCTCCCTGATGGCCACGTTGCTCGGCGTGGCAGGACTCTATGTATGTCTGGCGGCGGATTTCGTGGCCGTAATCCAGGTCCTCATCTACGTTGGCGGTGTCGTGGTGCTGGCGTTGTTTGCCATCATGCTGACGCACAGCATCACCGATGTACGTATCTCGAATCGGTCGGTGGGGCGGGTGCCGGCGGTCATTGTGCTCGCATTGTTCGGGGTAATCATGGGCCGCGCCATCCTGTTGGCACGATGGCCAACACAGCCGGTGGAAGCCCCGGTTGTGACCACGGCGGCGCTCGGCAATGCGTTGCTGGATACCTACGTATTGCCGTTCGAGCTGGCGTCGGTGGTTCTGTTGGCGACTTTGATCGGTGCGGTTGTTTTGTCACGCAAGGAGTTGCGCGAGGGATGACGATCGGATTGGAACATTACCTGTTCGTGGGCCTCGCACTGTTTTTGTGCGGCCTGTTTTGTGTCCTGACGCGACGCAACGCCATCGGCATCCTGATGGGCGTCGAATTGATCCTCAATTCGGCCAACGTGAACTATCTGGCGTTTTCGCGCTTCGTGTCGGTGAATCTGGACGGCCAGGTGTTTGCCATCTTTGTCATCATGCTGGCGGCTGCGGAAGCAACGATCGGTCTGGCGATCATTCTGAGTATCTATCAGACCTTTCGCACCATTGATGTGGAAGCGACCGGGACGTTGCGCGGTTGAGTGTACTCCGCTTCGAGTCAACAAGTCCGGGGGACGGGCAACAGGGCTGAGAGAGAGGGGGTATGGAACACCCGATAGCCATGCAGAGTCTGCGTTGGATCGTGGCGCTTCCACTGCTGGGAGCGGCGATCAACGGTATCGCCGGAGCCGCCATCCAGCGTGCTCTCGGCAAGCGTGCGACCTCGATCATCGCCTGCCTGCCGGCAGGAGCTGCCTTCGTTCTGTCCGTTGCCGTGTTCGTCCGGTTGCTCGGGTTGCCTCCGGACCAACGCTTTCTTCTCGATCATTGTTGGACATGGATCGACATCGGTAGCTTGCGCGCCGACATTGCTTTCTGGGCCGATCCTCTGTCTGCGGTGATGCTTCTGGTGGTCACCGGAGTGGGTGGTCTGATCCACATCTACTCGATCGGCTACATGCATGATGATCCGGGTTACTGGCGGTACTTTGCCTACCTGAATCTGTTCATGGCGATGATGCTGACCCTGGTGCTCGCCGACAACCTGCTGTTGCTTTTCGTGGGCTGGGAGGGTGTGGGTCTGTGTTCCTATGCGTTGATCGGCTTCTGGTACAAGGAGTGGGCCAACGCGAGTGCCGGAACCAAGGCGTTTCTTGTAAATCGAGTGGGCGACTTCGCCTTCACGCTCGGTGTCTTTCTGCTGTTCTGGACGATGTCCTCCGAAGGGCAGGGCACGGTGATCTTTCGCGAGTTGGCGCAACACATCGGTGCGC
>CAZEWD010000119.1:2338-8860 GCA_964515725.1 uncultured Binatia bacterium (SeqCode) | reverse complement strand
AGCTACCGGCAAGTCCACCCAGGGTGGGTGCCTGTTCGAAGATGTCGACATCGCAGCCAGCAGCAGAAAGGAAATAAGCGCAACCAAGACCGGCTACTCCGCCGCCGATCACCCCGACGCGCATGACCGGCCCATCACGGGGAATGGCTGCTGGAATCCAATGGCAATTCCGATTCGGGTTTCGTTCTCAGTGACTTCCCCTTGCCGTACGACAGTCGCTCTGAGGCCTGAGAGCCGAGCGACGAGAAGGAGAGGAAGCTGGATATCGAGACTACGGCACACCATGCTCACTCCTGCCACTGAATACCATAAGACGTGCCGTGCACTACGGCATCGCGGCGCCGTCGGCCGATCCCGAGCAGCGAGTACCACGCATGGTAGTAGCGCACGGTCAGCCAGCAGCAGAACTGGAAGAGCGGCGTATCGAAAAAGAGCGGCCGTAGAATCGCCCGGCGGCGCAACACCAGCTCCATCCAGGAAACGATGTTGTGACGGGCGGGAATGAAGTGCAGGTTCAGTGTGAGGTCGTCGTCACCAACAAGATTCACCATACGTGGGTCTGCCACACCCAGACCAGCGGCAGCACATTCCTGCAAATGACCGATGCGCGAAGGATCAAAGCCCATCACACGTGCCGCGATACTATCGAGCGCAACAGGGTCTGCCGAGGCGAGCATCCGGCCGACGACACGCGGAATCCCCGACTTCGGACTGTCCCCTTCAAGTCCAACCGTGGCATCCATGACGGCAAAGTGTGGCCGCGCCACACTGTTGATATCGGCCAACGCGGCATCCAGGACGAGATGGTAGTTGTGGCGGAACATGGGCAGGCAACCCCATTGATTCTTGATCGCACCGGTGATCACCGTCTTGTTGTGAGTCTTCATAACGGGGAGCGTCACCAACGTGGTACGCAGCAGAATCTCCGGGATCTGTAATTCGCGCAGGACACGGCCGCCGTTCGGGACGGGAACCGTCACCAGGGGTCCATCGCTCATGTTGAGCCAGGTGACGCCCAGGTCGCGACAAAGCCGGTCCATCCGGTTGAGCCGGAACGCCTTTTCGACATCGACCACCACCTGATTCGATTCGACAAGATAGATGTGACCGACCCACTCCCGGATCGTCCGGATCACCCCTTCAACAACCCATGGTGAAGTCGTCGCACCGGGTAAAAAGAGATCCCAGCCCAGGTTCGGTTTGAGAGCAATGTCGCCACCACGCGGCAGATACTGGCGCCAATCGGCAAGTTCCATGGCGCGTTGCACGGCGGCCAGCACCTCGACTTTGCCGGGCCGCTCACCCGGAACGCGTACGAGACTCACGGTTGGTAACGACATACGAGTCTCACCATACCGGCACCCGACGGTCAGGCGCAACGCAAAGAACGGCCCTGCACAACACCCATGCGTGATGTTGCTGTGTGTGGAAATGTCAGAGGCGGGCCGCTGCGTCACATCTCCGGCAAAGCCGTTCCCCCGGGCGATCCGGGACGGCTCTGGCACCGGAGGTGTATTCACCTCCGGCAGCCCGAACCGCTCCTTCAGGATTTCGTCCCCAGGCGGCGCTCAGCGTCCCTTCCAGCGAGGCGGACGTTTCTCGACGAAAGCGGCCAGACCTTCACTGAAATCCTCGGTACCGAACATCCTGGCGATCCCGTCGCTCGACATCCGCCAGCCGACTTCGTCCGGCTGATCAGTCGCTTCGAGTACGATACGGCGGCTTTCACGCACGGCCAGGGGAGCGTTTTCGCAGATCTGTCCGGCCAGTTGCAGGGCTGCTTCCAGCGCTTGCCCTTCCTCACAGAGGACGTTGACCCAGCCGAAGTGGTAGGCGCGCTCGGCGGGAAAATCGAGACGTCCGGTGAGAGCAAGTTCCATCGCCACGTTGCGCGGAATCTTGCGAGGGAGGCGGAACAGGCCACCTGCCGCTGCGACCAGGTTGCGTTTTACTTCGGGGATCCCGAAGACCGCCGTGCGCGATGCCACCACCAGATCGCACGCCAGCACCAACTCGGTCCCACCGGCGAGCGCCGGACCATCGACAGCAGCAATCAACGGCTTTGTCCGTTCGCGCTGCACCAGACCGCCAAAACCGCCACGGCTGGTCATCATCCCGCCCGGATCGACACTCATCTGCTTGAGATCAGCACCGGCGCAGAAGATGTAGCCTTTCGTAGTTTGCGCACCGGTGAGAATACCAACCCAGATCTCGTCATCCGCCTCGATCTTGTCGACCGCCTCCTCGATGCCCGTCGCTACCGCCGTATTGACCGCGTTGCGAGCTTCCGGCCGGTTGATCGTGATGACCCCAACGTTGCCTCGTTTTTCGTAGTTGACCATGCCCCCTTCGTACGCAATCGGCAGCCCTTTCGTCTACACCCCCCAGAACAATTTCCTGCACTGGGAATTTCCACATCGATCGCCGTATCCCACACGTGCTTTGCAGCAGAGTCCGTAGTTTCGGCTGAGGCCCCACGTTGCCTTGAGGCGCCGTTTCGGGGATAACCTCGGCGGTTCGCATCACATCGGGCCACACAACGTGGCGCTGGAGGCCAGAATGGGAAGCAGAGAGATCTACGAAATCGGGGAAATTCCACCCATCGGGGAAGTTCCGAAGTACATGTACGCGCAACTCATCCGCGCATCCCGCTTCGGCGAACCGAAAACTGCATTCGAAATTGAAAAAGTGGAGGTACCGGAGATCAAGCCGGACGAGTGTCTTGTCTATGTCATGGCTGCCGGGATCAACTTCAACAATGTCTGGGCGGCGCGTGGCTCACCGGTCAATGTCATTGCAGCACGCCAGAAATCGGGCTTCGACCCGAGCGATTTCCATATCGGTGGCAGCGATGCATCGGGGATCGTCTACAAAACCGGTAGCGCTGTGAAAAACGTCAAGGTCGGTGACCGTGTCGTCATTCACTGTGGCACGTGGGATCCCGAGTGTCCGGCGGTCAAGCGGGGCGAAGACCCGATGTTCGACCCCTCCTTCAAGATCTGGGGTTATGAAACGAGTTGGGGAAGCTTTGCTCAATTCACCAAAGTGCAGGCTCACCAATGTATGCCCAAGGCCAGCCACCTGACCTGGGAAGAGGCAGCGGCCACGACACTGGTCGGAGCGACAGCCTACCGTATGTTGATGGGTTGGCCGCCACACACGGTACGCACGGACGACGTCGTCCTCATCTGGGGTGCCTCGGGCGGCCTGGGGTGCATGGCAACGCAAATCGTGAAAGCCGAGGGTGGAATTCCGATCGGTGTGATCGGCGACGACCGCAAGAAAGAGTTCTGCATGAAACTCGGCGCCCGCGGTGTGATCAACCGCAAGCAATTTTCACACTGGGGTATGATGCCACACTGGAAAGACACGGAGGCGTACAACAAGTGGGCTGCCGGCTGCCGCGACTTCGGTAAGGCGATCTGGGACGTACTCGGCGAGCGGAGGAACCCACGGATCATCTTCGAACATCCCGGGGAGGACACCGTACCGACATCGATCTTTGTCTGTGAGAACGGTGGGATGGTCGTGATCTGCGCCGGTACGACCGGCTTCAATGCAGTGGTCGACCTCCGCTACCTGTGGATGCGCCAGAAGCGCTTTCAGGGTTCACACTTCGCCAACGACGAACAGGCCTATGCCTTCAACCAGCTCGTTCTGGACGGCAAGATCGATCCGTGTCTGGCGGAAACATTTCCCTTCGACAAGATCCCGCACACACACCAGATCATGCACGAAGGCCGCGCGCCCGAAGGCAAAATGGTTGCCCTCGTCGGTGCATCGAAGACGGGGATGAAGGATCTCTGAACCGTACAAAAACAGACTGCCGCTGGTCTCGGAGCCCCGAGCCTGGCGGCAGTCAATCCATCAATTCACGCATATGCCGCGTGACGGAGAGAAGCTGGCCGACGTCCATACCGCCAATGATACGGCGGCTTATCGGGGTGAGCAGCCTCAGAATGCTCGCCAGTCCAACCCGGGTCGACTGCTCGACCATGAAACCCATGCCAGCGTCTCTGATCAGTTTCATGAAAAAGTAATCGAACCCGGACTGCGTCAGTTCGACGACCAGTTCCGCCAGTTCCGCGCGATGCTGTTTCGGTCGCGGGTCTGACTCGATGGCCTCGATCAGTACGACCATACGGTGATGCAGCGCTTCGGAGTGGTAGAATCGAAGCGAAGGACGAGTGCCATTCACTGCCCGGAGTTTCGCTGTACCTGCCATTTTCCACCCCCTGTTGGGTAGTTCTCCACGTTGATCTGAATCGGCTGGAATCGTCAATCGAAACAAAAAATCCCGGGAGCTTCTGCGGTTTGACCGCCCCGCTGGCGATAGCGCGGGAGCTCCCGGGATCGATGGCGCCTGGGTCCCCAGGCAGAGCCACGTAACGACTTTGGCGGATTTCCGCCCGGTAAAGGTGCCAGCGCCTGCAGTGGGCGCGCGTTGACACGCCGCAGGTGCGACCACACGCCATGCCAGGCACGTACCTCTACCATCGCCATGGAACTCGACCTAAGGGGTCACCACCTCACAGATCGCCGTAGGGTTACTCATCGCTGGACCACCTCCTTTCTCGGCGTCCCAACCACGCGACGGGTCCCATTGATCCCGTCTTGCCGGCGACCGGCCGCCGACTGTCGGCCTCCGGCTCGGTCCACCACCAGAAGCTCACCGCCGAGCCCCAGCAGCCATGAAGCCTGTGTCAGCTTCGAACCGATCTTTTGCTGGCGCCCGTATCATCCCTTTAAAATCTTTGCCAGAAAAAAATCGCGTTCCGTGAGAGGACCGATCCACAGCCCGCGCAGCAGGGGGAACAACATCTTCTGTACGTTCCTCGCCTGGCACACGAAAAGCACTCCGTCCTTCCAATCATCCGGATCAATGCCAAATTCCTCACCCTCCTGTGCTTTCCTGCCGGACGCCGTTGGCCTACATGAAACCAACGTGAACTGGTATCCGTTTCTCCGTTTTCTTCTTTTTCAACTCGATGCCGAGCAGGCGCACGGACTCGCCTGTCTCGTTCTGGGCGCCATGGAACGGGTATCGGGTGCATGGATCTCCTGCACTCCGGCCGGCATCCCGGAGTTGTCGCAGAATCTCTGGGGCGCGCATTTCCCCAATCCTGTCGGGCTCGCTGCAGGCTTCGACAAGAACGCCGGGTTCCCGCATGTCTGGCAGGCGCTGGGTTTTGGCTTTGCCGAGTTGGGAACCGTCACCGCACTCGCACAGCCCGGAAACCCCAGACCACGGATGTTCCGCCTACCGGAGGACAAAGCGCTCATCAACAGAATGGGTTTCAACAATCAGGGGGCCGAGGCCATCAGCCGCCGGCTTCGGGCAGCGACACAACACTCCCCCATCGGGATTCCACTCGGAATCAATATCGGGAAATCCCGCCTGACGGCGATCGAGGATGCGGCGGGCGACTACCTGGAAAGTTTCCAGCGGCTGGCCCGTTTCGCAACCTATGTCGTCGTCAATGTCAGCTCACCCAACACACCCGGTTTGCGCGACCTGCAAGGTGAGGAGCATCTACATATCCTGCTCGACACGCTCCAGACGGCAAATTCGAAGCTCGCGCAACAGGGGGAAATCGAACATCCGCGGCCGATTCTCGTAAAGCTCGCACCAGACCTGAGCGATGACGGCATCACCGCAGTGGTTCGCTCCGCGCGTGAGCACGGCGCCGCCGGGATTGTCGCGACGAACACCACGATCCGGCGCGACGGATTGCGTACCCGTATCGAGGAAAGTGGGGGACTGAGCGGCGCTCCCCTGCGTGCTCGAGCGACCGAAGTGATCCAGCAGATCCGCAGTCTTGCCGGTGATTCCCTGACGATCATCGGCACCGGTGGCATTTTCACCGCGGAAGATGCCTACGAGAAAATCCGTGCAGGAGCTTCACTCGTGCAAGTCTACACGGGATTCATCTACCGGGGACCGACTCTGGCGCGGCAGATCGTGGCAAAGCTGCCGTCGCTCCTGCGTCGCGACGGCTTTCGTCATCTACGCGACGCGATCGGAGCCAGTTCCTGACCGGACCAGCATATGCCTGAAACCACTCTTCGCGACTTCGTCATTGTCTTTGCCGCGGCACTGCCGATCGTCATCCTGTTTCACCGATTACGCCTGCCCTCGGTCGTGGGCTTCCTCATTGCCGGGATCGTCATCGGACCGCGCGGTCTGAATTTCATCCAGGACAGTCAGGTTGTCGACTCACTCGCCGAGTTCGGCCTGATCCTGTTGCTCTTCGTGGTCGGACTCGAACTGTCGTTCCGGCAACTGCTCAACGTCGGAAAAGTCATCATCTGGTCGGGTCTTCTACAGGTGACGGGCACGGCCGCCGTTGCCGGCGCCGCCGCCTACGCATTCGGTGCTCCCGCACCGCTGGCCATGCTGGTTGGCTTTCTCGTCGTCCATTCGAGCACGGCCATCGTTCTGAAGGTACTGACGGATCGCAAGGAGATCGACTCGTTGCACGGACGCATCGTGCTGGGCATTGCACTGATCCAGGCCCTGGC
>CAZEWD010000119.1:0-2328 GCA_964515725.1 uncultured Binatia bacterium (SeqCode) | reverse complement strand
CATGGTGATGTTGACGAGGGCTTTTTCCGAGTCTGCGGCAGGGTCGTCGGTCAACATCGGCCTGGTCCTTCTGCAATCCGCCGGCGCGCTCGTGCTCATCGTCGGGGTAGCCCGACTCCTGCTACCCGCGCTTCTGGCCCGGATCGTCCGCCTGCGCAGTCGCGAGCTTTTCACGGGAACGATCGTTCTGGTCACCGTAGGAACAGCCTGGCTGGCTGGACAACTGGGTCTCTCCCTGGCATTGGGCGCTCTCATTGCGGGGCTGGTCATCTCGGAGTCCGAATACAGTCATGCCGTCGTTGCCGACGTGCTACCGTTTCGGGACACGCTGAACAGCATTTTCTTCATTTCGATCGGCATGCTGGTGCCGGTCGACCGGCTCTGGATGGATGCCTCGTATCTGATTCTGCTCACCGGAGCCGCCATGCTCGGAAAAACGATCATCGCGGTGTGTGTGGTTCTCCCCTTCTATCGCTCGTGGCGCGTGGCACTTTTGACCGCGGTAGCCCTTTCCTCGCTCGGAGAACTCGCCTTTGTCCTGACCCGTTTCGCTTTGCCGAGCGGTATGTTGTCGCAGCCGCAATATGAAATCTTCACCACAGTCGCGGTCCTCAGTATGCTTACGGCACCGTTCCTGATGACGGCCCTGCCGGCGTGGCTCGATCGTCTCGACCGGCAGCGTGAAATACAGCCGGTGGCCCCGGCTTCGCCGCCACCACGTCCTCCGGTCCTGATCATCGGATACGGATTGAACGGCGAAAACCTCGCACGGGTCCTCCTCTCGACTGGCATCCCGTACATCATTCTCGAACTCGACCCGATGCGTGTGGCGGCAGCCGGTGCCCGGGGTGAGAACGTGATCTTCGGCGATGCAACACGGCCGCAGGTACTCGAGCAGGTTGGTGCGGAACATGCGGCCGTAGTGGTCGTGGCGATTTCCGACGTGGTGGCCACGCGACGTATCGTAGCCCATCTGCGACAGCTCAACCCATCGGTTCCCGTCATCGTACGAACACGTTATCTGGCAGAAATGGAAAACCTGCGCCGCCTGGGCGCCACCGAAGTCATCCCGGAGGAATTCGAGACATCGGTCGAGATCTTTGCGCGAGTGTTGCGCCGGCTGCATGTTCCTCGCAACGTGATCACACGACAGATCGAATTGATTCGTGTAGAGGGCTATCGCATGTTGCGCAGCGTGAAACTGCCCAACCAGACGCTCGATCAACTCACCTCGATCCTGGCGGCGACGACGGCGGAATCGTTTCTCGTAACGCCACGCTCTCCAGCCGTGAACAAATCGCTGCGCGATCTCCGCCTGCGTGAGGAGACCGGAGTGAACGTCATCGCCATCGTACGCGGCGGCGTGTCCCACGCCAGTCCAGAAGCCGATTTCGTCATTCAGGCCGGGGACATTCTCATGCTCGTCGGAGCACATGCGCAGCTCGACCATGGCCTGCGTGTTCTCCAGGGACCGGAGGAGGAATCTTGGGCGTCGGACTCCTGATGACACTGGCGGTGCTGGCTGCGGTGATCAGCGCCGGGGTCCGGCGCTGGCGGCGTAACCAGTTGCGGTACGGGGGGCGCGGTTCGACGGCAAGCCGCCCGATTGAAGTCAGCCGCTTCGATGAGATCGACGCCGAGATGCAGCAGCGGCGCTGCGGCTGGTGTGGCGGTGGAATGCGTCTGGCCGGCGAAACCTCACGTGATGTGGGCCAACGTCGCTTCCGAGTCGTGCGCCTGGTGTGTGATGATTGCGAGCGTGACACGCGCATCTACTTCGATGTCACACGTGTGTTCCACTGAGTACCGACTCTGAGACAAACCGTATTGGTTGTCAGCTCCGGCTTGTCTGCTAGGTGCTGGGGCCATGGCTGGACACGAGTTTCGGGTCTTTGTCAGTAACGACAATCTCAAATTCAACGCCGCGCATTTCATCGCCTACGAAGGATTTCGAGAGGGTTTGCACGGCCATAATTACCGCGTTTCCGTCCAGGTCGAGGGGCAACTCAACGCGAATGGCTACGTACTCGACTTCGGTATCGTCAAAGACGTGGCGCAGCGTGTCTGCCGCCGCCTGAACGAAAAGACACTGATCCCGGAACTCAGCGACTGCCTGGAGATCCGCCAGGCCGGCACACAGATTCATGTGCGCTACGAGCAGGACGAGTTTTCGTTCCCCAAAGGCGACGTCCTCCTTTTGCCGATCGTCCACAGTTCGGCAGAAGAACTCGCGCGGTTCGTGCTCGGAGAAATCCGGCGGGAGCTCGAAAACGACGGCATCACGGGCATCACCACGATGGAAGTGGGAGTGGCCGAAACACCGGGACA
>CAZEWD010000118.1:0-8861 GCA_964515725.1 uncultured Binatia bacterium (SeqCode) | reverse complement strand
CGCGTGTGCCGTGATAATGTGTCCAGCCCCTGCCACGGGCAGGACCCTCGATGGGAGCATGGCCTCCGGGATTGCCACCTCTACCCGGAGCACGAGCGGGGCGTGCGACAACGGGTGCTTCGGCCAGCAGGAGTACCAGCAACACGATCAGTCCACCGAGGAAAGCCTTCTTCATCGGTCCGTCCCTCACGCCCCGATCGTAGGGGTGGCGCACGGTTTGCGCCAGAGGGGGATTACAGTCGCCAGGGCACACAGACGAATTTTCCACGTCCCCTTGTGGGATCGGTTCCAACTTCCTAATGTGGAGACCGATGTGAAGACCGTTCTCGATCGGTCAGGACGCGCAACAGGATCTTCTCTCGCGTAGATCGCGTCCACCCCCCAACCTTCCTTACTTGCCGCTGTTGAGCAGGTTCGATTTTCCGCCGGGCAACACCTGCCAACGGCACAAGAAAGAGATCCGTATCATGTTTCCAGATTCGACTTCCCCGGGCGAGGGTTTCGCCCCCTTTGGGTTTGCTGCGCCCATCATGCGTGGAATTGCCGCCTGTGGGTTTGTACAGCCTCGGCCGATCCAGGCCCAGACCATTCCGGCTGCAATGCGTGGGGCCGACGTACTTGGTCTGGCTCAGACAGGCACCGGGAAAACCGCCGCTTTCGTTCTGCCGATCTTGCAGAAACTCTTGTCCGCGCCGGCACCGGGTCCACGGGCCCTGGTGATCGCGCCAACGCGCGAACTGGCTGCCCAGATCCATGCCGAAGCGAGCCAGCTCTCAAGGTTCACGCGCATCAAGATCGTTTCCGTCTTTGGCGGTGTCTCTGCTGCACCGCAGATCCGAGCATTGCGCGAAAATCCCGAAATCATAGTTGCCTGTCCCGGACGCCTGCTCGACCTGCAGCAACAGGGGCACGTGAAGCTCTCGCGGGTGGAGATTCTCGTGCTCGACGAGGCGGACCATATGTTCGACCTCGGCTTTCTGCCTAGCGTGCGCCGCATCATCAAACTCCTGCCAGCGCAGCGCCAGAACCTCCTGTTTTCGGCCACGATGCCGGCTGAAGTCCGGACCCTTACGGGAGAAGTTCTCCGCAAGCCGCACATCGTCGAGCTGGCGCATTCAAAACCAGCCCATACGGTGAAACAGACCGTCTGTCGTGTGGCGTCAGATCGGAAGATGGATGTACTCCGGCATTTGCTGAAGGAGGACGGTTTCACTTCTGCCATCGTATTCCTGCGTACGAAGCACCGGGCCAAACGAGTCGCGCGCCAACTGAGCCAGCTCGGGCATGATGCAGTGGCGCTCGAGGGCAACATGTCGCAATCGCAACGCGAAAGGGCGATGTCTGGTTTTCGCGAGGGACGCTTCGATGTGCTCGTTGCCACCGATATTGCGGCACGCGGCATCGATGTGGCCAATGTGTCCCACGTCATCAATTTCGATGTTCCGAACACCCCGGAAGCGTACACACACCGGGTCGGTCGCACCGGTCGTGCCGGTAAACAGGGCAAGGCGATTACTCTGGTGGGGGATGAGGACCACGCCACCGTGCGGAACATCGAGCGAAAGCTTGGAGCGCCACTCCCGTCTCTTCGGCTCGAAGGATTCGAGACCCAGCGCGAAGCGGCACGACCGCAACCTCTACGCTTGCCAACCGTACGTTCAGAAACCGCCGTTCCAGGTGGCGGCAAGTTCGCTCGCACGCGGCGATCGCACTTTCATCCAGGCGCACGGCGAGAGAATCGGGAGCGCTTTGCCCGATGATGTGTCCGTGGTTCTGTTCCCTGGTCTCTGCCTTGTTGCGGATGATCCAGGGACCGGAAACGGGGATCTGGGAAAATTCACTCCGGTCCGTCGTAGATTTGGGAATCCAACCCGTCGATTCTCAAGAATCGGATGACTGCAGTCAGTAGCTTGCGGGCCTCCAGGAGCGTGGATCCTGTCAATCAGCATCAAAGTTGGCTGGCAGGATCCTTGAACCTGGGTTGTGGTACCCGGGGGACACTGCGCAGGTGGGCTGCGCCGCATGCTTCCCCGAAAGGGAGGTAGATCATGACCAGCCGCCGCAGACGTAACGTCTTTCTGGTCGTGGTGGTCATCGTGGTTGCGTGTTTTGTCCGATCGACGATGGCGCAGGAACCTGTCCCACCCGCAAAAGCCGCTTACCTCAAGTATTGTAGCGCCTGTCACGGCTCCACGGGCAAAGGGGACGGCGTCGTTTCGGGCCTGATGCGACCGAGACCCACCGATCTGACCCAGGTTGCCAGGAAAAACAAAGGCGAGTTCCCGGCAATGGAACTGATGAAAGTAATCGATGGGACGACCTCCATCCGTGCGCACGGCGATCCGGACATGCCCGTCTGGGGCGAAGTCCTGCACCAGGAAACGCAGGGCAGGCTCGACGAGAACGTGCGCGTTCGCAGCCAGATCATGCTGATCACCGATTATCTGAGATCAATCCAGGCGAAGTGAGCGGAAAGCTCATAAAGCCTGACCTTTTCAGATCTCGTTCGTGAAGCGGCTCCCTGGCTGCCTCACGCAGAAATCGACGGCAGAATTTCCGTCGGACCCGTAGCCGCTCGACTTCCCTGTTGAGCTGCCAACAGGTGAAACAGGAACATGTCGAGCATACGCTCAGCCTGCGTTTCTGCCCACCCGTTCGATTCGCGCCGGCAGGTCGTCCGGCGCAAATCATTTGCTTGAGGTCAACGCACTGATCCGGTACGCTGCCGCCTTGTCGTCCGCCATGGCCGACCTGGAGCGGAAGGCGCTCGATGGGTGATTGATCGGTTGTCTTGCTCGATACCAGGCCCCTCGTCTCTTCACGCGGACGCTGCATAGCCAGAATAGTCGAGAGATTGGGACAGGAGACTCAAATGGGAAAACGAGCAGCGTGGGTGTTCGGTACGCTGATGCTTGTCGGGTTGATCGTGGGCGTCGGACGCTCTGCAGGGGCACAGAGCTGTGTGGGTGACTGCGACGGCGACAACCAGGTCACTGTGGACGAGATCATCCACGGTGTGAATATCATCCTTGAATTGGCCCCCGTTTCCTCATGCCCGTCTTTCGATTTCGATGGCGGCGGGACTGTGACGATCGATGAGATCGTACGCGCGGTGAACAGAGCGCTCGATGGCTGTCCGGTCGTCAGTCAGGACCTGCAAGCTGGCATGGCTGCGGGATATATCGACTACCCGGTGGGAACACCGCTCGGTGGTTTCACCGCGCGCTGCAAGTGCCTTGGCGGTCACGGACGTTATGATGCCCGCCGGACTGCTTACAATGACCAGTTCACTCCGTCACTGGGAGTTCAGACACAACCAAGACTGGCAGCGCTTTGGTTGGAGAGTCGTGGTGAGGCCATGGTCTGGATCCGGGCGGATGCGATTTATGTTTTCGAGGGACTCGTGGATGCCGTGCAGGACAAACTGACCCAGGCCACGGGAATCGATATGCGCGGTAAAGTGATTCTCTCCGTGAACCACAGCCATAGCGCCCCGGCAAACTTCGATATGGGTCTGACGTGGTATCTGGGTGGTGACAAATTCAACAGTGAAGTCTTCCAACGTGCAGTGGAAAGCATGTTCGAGGTGTCGCTTTCAGCATGGAAAAATCGCCAACCCGCCGCCATCGGGATCGGGCAGAAGACGAACTGGGATCCCAATGACCGCGTTTACAGGGACCGTCGTGACGAGAACGACTCAACGGTTTTCTTCGAGGATATTCCAGCGGGCCGGTACAAGGATCCGTACCTGACCGTGTTGCGGGTCGACACTGCATCCGGCGATCCGATCGGTTTGTTTTTTGCGTTCGGGATGCACGGCACCGTGATGGGCGAAGCCAACCAGTTGTGGAGCGCGGAGGCGTCGGGACACGTGGAGATTTCGGTCGAGGAACGTTTCGACAAACCCGTGGTCGTGGGTTTCGTACAGCACGGCGGCGGTGATGCCTCACCCGCTGGAATCGACAGGGGATTTGCATCCATGGAGTCGATTGGTGAGTTTGCTGCCGATACGATCTACGATCTGTGGAAAAATACGCCGACGGCGAGTGAGCCGATCCATCTGGAGACGGTCACTCGCACGCTGGATACACATCGTGACCTGATTCGTGTGCACCGGGATTATGGCGTTCTCGAGTATGCCCCCTACAATCCGGTCAAAGGGTACCAGCCCGACAATATCATCTACGACGATCAGGGGCGGATCCGCACTCCGATCGATGAGTTCAACACCGAATACGGCGGCGCATTTTGTGGGACCGAAACACCACAGATCCCGTTGCCGACAATCGGAGCGAGCGTCTTTCCTTATACCTCGTGCAACGAGGTGAGCACCATGGCCGGTGCGTTCGGCTTGTTCTTTGGGCTCACACAGGTGGAGTTGCCCCTGCCGGAGAGTGTCAGTGCCAAGATTACAGCGACACGTATGGGTCCCCTGCCAATCCTGACTGCGTCGGGTGAAACCGTCACGGACGACGTACTCTTCGGTTTCTTCCCCGGTGAAGCCACGGCCACCTACACCGAGCAGTTCCGCCGTCGCGCTGCAGCGGAACTGGGAATGAACCACGCAATTCCTATTGGCTACAGCCAGGATCATCAGGGCTACCTGCTGATTCCCGAAGATTGGCTCACGGGCGGTTATGAGCCGAACATCAATATCTGGGGTCCGTTGCAGGGTGAGTACATCATGGAGGGTCTGCTCGACACCGCAAAAGAGGTACTGACCACCGAGACGATCGAACCCTTCGATCCGTCAAAGAACAGCCGGCCTGTGTACCCCGTGAGTATGGAACTACCGGCGAATGAGCCTGATCTGACACCCAATGCCGGTACTCCGTTGACCGAGGCGCCGGGCTACCTGTACACGCCGCTTACGGGTGCGCCTCTGGAAATTGCTCCGCCTGCACGTGTGCGTCGCATCCAGGATGTCGTGCAGTTCGTCTGGGAAGGCGGCGATCCCGGTGTCGATCTGCCTGTCGTTTATCTGGAAAGACAATCACCGGCAGGAGAGTGGGTGCAGGTTCACACGGGCTCAGGCCGTGCCGTGAACTCTGCTATGCATGACATCCTCCTGACAACCACACCGAACCCGCTACAGCCATTTACTGCCGATCAGACACATACGTGGTGGCTTGGCTGGCAGACGGTACCGCATGGTGGTGAGCGCCAGGGACTTCCCACGGGTCAATACCGTTTCCATGTGTACGGGAAGCGATACAGCGGCGGTGCCAAGACCTGGCCCTGGCCGACGGAGCCCTACGAACTGACGTCGGATGCGTTCGAAGTGGCGCCGGCGGAGATCGCTCTGCAATGGGATGATTCGGGTCTCGTCACCGGTTCGATCGATGCACCCGCCTGGGGGTATCGCTTCATCGATCCTGAAGGGAATTCTCGTGGACACAACCCGGTGCACAAGGCCACGTTGGTGGCGAAGTTGAGCAATGGAAGCACCGAGGAATTGAATCCGGAAAAAACCCAGATCCGGAATAACAGTACTCAGTGGATACTTTCAGAGGCGGATCGTGCCATCGTCGCCAATGCGACCGAGATTCAGGTCGTTGATGCAGACGGCAACAGCGGTACCCTCAGCCTACCCTGAGTCATTCTTCCCGTTGCCTGACCTCTTTCCGCCTGGGGAAAGGGGTCAGGCGATCAGGTCATTTCTCCGTTATTGAGGCCCCGAAGGTCAGGTTGTCCCCTGTCCGTTGGATGCACTCGGGGCCGTCGTTTCGTGGTGAATTGACGATCGTCGAGACCGGGTAGGCTTCCAACGGCTCGGTGGGAAACGGCACGAGCATCTCACGTAACCGTTCGGGCGGTATGTCGGGATCGAGCCACTCACCATACTGATCGGGGGAAATGATCACCGGCATGCGATTGTGAATCGTGTTCAGGAGCTGATTGGGTGGGCACGTCAGAATGGTACAGCTCACCAGCCGTGATTCATCCTTGCCACATACCGTCCAGATACCTGCCAATCCAAAAGGCCGACCATTTTTCAGATGGATGTGATAGGGAATTTTCCGCGATCCTTCGCCCCGCCACTCGTAGAATCCGTCGGCGGGGATCAAACAGCGGCGCTGGCGGAACGAGTTGCGAAACATGGGCGACGACGCAACCGTTTCCGAGCGTGCATTGATCGGTCGGGCAGTGACATCATGGGATACTGTAAAACCCCAGTACATGAGCCCGAGCCGCCGCTCGTCGTCGATACGGGCGATCGTTTGGATCCGTTGAGTCGGTGGGATGTTATACCGTGGTGCAGGTTCCTCGATGGCGAAGTTTGCAACCCCAAACTCCTCGGCAACTATCGTACGTGAACTCGTCTGACTGATCCGTCCACACATGCCCCGATAGGTAACATGCCGGCGGCATGTGCTCCCAGTGGGTTGTCAGGATTACCGGGTAGGATCACCCCACAGCTCTGAGTGTCCTGAAGGAAGCCACCTACTGTGATTGAATCCGTGTCACCAGGGCCGACGCGTTGCGCGCGGCCAGGGCGTAAATCGAGAGGCAGGGATTGACTCCCAGGCTGGTTGGAAAGACCGAGCCGTCGAAAATCAGCAGATTCACCAGGTGGTGGTGACGTCCGTACGAGTCGACGACGGATGAACGCCGATCGATACCCATGGCGCAACCACCGAGTGGGTGTGTCGAATTGAGGAAGACGTTGGCCGTACGCAACCGAAGGGCTTGAATACCCGCCCGGGCTTCCGCCCAACTACGATAGTGGCGTGCATCGCTGCATGCCGGGTGAACACTCTCGGCACCCGCCGCGAACTGACACTCGGCCATGGCCAGGTAGGAGCTGCGAACCCCATCCCAGATGTAATCGTTGATCGGATAATCGAGAACAGCACTTCCGTCGTCGCGCAGGCGGACTTCTCCGCCCGGACTATCCGGATGAAAGCCGTCGCGGATCTGTGACACGAGGGTATGCAGATGGGTAAGCCGCCGTGCGAATTCCACCATCTCGGCGCCCATACCTTTCCAGAAGTTCATGCTGACTACCGGCTGAGCACCTGCAGCTTCCATGTTGAAACCGGCGCGCCCCGCCACTCCGTCGCGCCAGGTCAGTTCATCCATATAAATGGATTGCTGCGCCCCGTAGAACGGGTTGACCGGGTCGGGCATAAAGGCCAGCGAGTAGTTGTGGGTTTGCAGGAACGTGCGTTTTCCAATGCGTTGGTTGGGATCGGGGACCCGAGAGCGCATCAGCAATCCGGGACTGTGGATTGCGCCACCCGCCACTACGACCCACGGTGCACGCACGGACACGCGCTGCCCCGTCTGGCGGACACCTCGGTTGTCGAGTGCGACTCCCTCGACGGAAGTGGCACGATCACCGTTCAGGATGAGCCGTTCGACATGCACGCGGGTGACGAGGGCTGTACCGTGATCGAGAGCTGCCGGAATTGTCGTGACGTCCATGCTCTGTTTGGCACCGACCGGACATCCCAGCCCGCAGTAACCGAGATTGGCACAGCCGGCGACGTTGCGTCTGATGTTCCCATAGTGCCATCCCAGTTTTTCCGCGCCGAGCGCCAGCAGTTGATTGTTCCGGTTGTGTGTCTGCCATGGCGTGATGTGCAGCCGCTCTTCCATGCGGTCGAACCATGGCGCCAGGTCTTCCGTGCCCAACCCGTCGATTCCGAGCTGCTCACGCCAGAAGCGGAGTGTTGGTTCAGGAGTCCGGAAACTGCTGGTCCAGTTCACCGTTGTGGAGCCTCCGACGGTGCGTCCCTGTACGACTGCAATGGCTCCATCCACGGTTGGTGACACTCCGCCGTTGCGATACAGTGTGGCGAGCGCAGGAACTTCGTTCAGACTGAATTCAGGAGGTGTGCGGTATGCACCTTCCTCCAGAATCACCACCCGAAGACCGGCGCGTGCCAGGATCTCCGCACTGGTCGCGCCCCCCGCACCGCTACCGACGATCGCGACGTCACCTTCCAGGTGGAGATCCCGTTCGAGTCGATTGCCGTAGTGGATTTCTCGCGCGTTCATGATGGATCTTCCCTCCCAACGGAACGTTTCAGAGGAGGTCCGGGAAATCCGATCTCCGGCCAGGCCGCCGCCTGATCGAACCAGGCCAGCACAGCCAACGATTGCAGGAATGCGTAGATACGGCGCAACAGACCGAACCGGCTATCACGCGCCGATTGCAGAAATGTCGCGATGGTTTCAGGAGACATCTCCTGCCAGTGACTCCAGGTACCCGTGACGATGATCCGGACGGGCAGCAGATCGAGTGTGGCGAAAACGTCGTTGGCTTCCTCCTGTAGCGGTAGCGTCAGATGAGACAGGTAGTAGTCCAGATTGGCCAAGCCCTCGTCGAGAGCCTGCTGAAACGCGTCCTTTGCCGTTGGCAAAAGGTCTTCCAGCACCACCGGAATGATTGCGCCCAGGATTTCTTCTCCCGTGGAGGAAAGCGCCAGACGTTGTACGGAACCGGGTGCAGGCCTGCGTTGCGTGGCGCGCCACACCAGACCGCCGGCCATAATTGCAGCCGAACCCAGCAAACCCGCCTGGAGCAGTCCACGCCGCGACAGAGAGAAGCGGGTTTTCACAGGAGGTCTTTCACGCGGCGACCGGCGCACTCCGCCCGATGTGATCGAGTGCGTCGAGCATGAGTTGCTTTGCGTCGTTCCCAAGAGCGGAGAGAGTTTCTTCCACCAGGGTACGATAAAATTCGACCTCGCGCCGAAAGGCACTCTCTCCCTTGCGGGTGAGATGGAGAAGAATGGCCCGGCGATCGCTCGGGTGTGCCTGGCGACGCACGTAACCTTGTTCCTCCAGGCGATCGACAAGTCCGGTCATCGTGGATGGAGTCAGCCCGAGTTGTTGGCCGACCACGGCGATGG
>CAZEWD010000117.1:5083-8955 GCA_964515725.1 uncultured Binatia bacterium (SeqCode) | reverse complement strand
CTCGGGACGGCCGCCGCCGGCGTCGCGCTGCTCGGCGCGGCGCTGGCGATGGGCGCCGACCACAAGGATGCGCCCCTCACCCAGGCGGCATCCCGCCTCGACATCAATGACCTGTACGCGTTCACGCTGCCAAACGGAAACCTCGTCGTCGCAATGACGGTCAATCCGCTGACCTACGGCATGGCCGCCCTGCGCCAGTGTCTCTACCTCGGGCATGCCGAACCACCGATGGACCTGCCGCCGCTTGGCCTGTCCGTGATGATCATGATCGTTTTCGCCATCGTCATGGCGCTTGGCGCCGCTCGTACGGCCGAGCGTCGGCGTGCCTTCTGACACATGGGTGTGACAGCGTACACGATCCTACAGGAAACCCGCAAAGATGCTGTCCGCCACGAGAAGCCCGCGTGCGGTGAGCCGCCAGCATCCCTCTTCGCGGACGAGCAATCCCGTCTCGCACAGGGAAGGCACCTGAGGAAAGGTCTGTTTGAAGGCGCGACCAAAGCGCGCCCTGAAAGCACTGTCGGGAAAGCCTGTTCGACAGCGGAGGCCAAGAAAGACAAACTCTCCCTGTGCCTGCCGTATTCCGAGTCGCTCCTCGGTCACGCGCGCATGTCCATCATGCGCAATCCGTTCGAGATAACGCGAGGGGCTGCGTTCATTGCTCCAACGCATGCCGTACCCATCGCCACCCGACCGCGCGAATCCGTGAGCGCCCGCGCCAACTCCGCTGTACGATCCACCCTGCCAATAATTCAGGTTGTGCCGGCATTCCTGTCCAGGCCGCGCATAGTTGGATATCTCGTACTGTCGCAAACCAGCGTGTCCCAAAATCTCCTGGGTCATCTCGAACAATTCGACTTCGATCTCTTCATCCAGCGACCGCAATTTTCCCGCTCGATGCAACTGGTGGAAAACGGTGCCTTCCTCATAGGTGAGATTGTATGCTGAGAGGTGCGGCGTCCCCAGATGAACTGCCTCCGCCAGATCGTGCCGCCACTCGTCCAGAGTCTGACGCGGCAGGGCATACATGAGATCGATATTGATCGATTCAAAACCCGCACTACGCGCCTGCCGGACAGCGTCCCGCGCCTGTTCTGCATCGTGGATCCGTCCAAGCCTCTGCAGGTGATGATTCAGGAAGGACTGCACCCCAAAGCTCAATCGATTCACCCCGCCGGCACGAAGTTCACTCAGTTTGCGAGTCGTAACGGTTCCAGGATTTGCCTCCAGGGTCACCTCGGGCTCGCGGTCGATCTTCCAGAGAGCTGTAATCTCATCGAGAATCGACGCGATAGAAACTGCCTCGAACAAAGAAGGCGTTCCCCCACCAAAGAAGATGCTCTGCACAATACCGCCGGACCATGGCGGTCGTGCCGCGTACTCGTGCAGCTCGGTTTTCAGGGCAGAGACGTACGCTGTCTCGGGCCAACTGGCAGCCGCGTACGAGTTGAAATCACAGTAGGGGCATTTGGACTGGCAATAGGGAATGTGGACGTAGATCGAGAATCGCTCACGTCCTCCCCGATCCATGATCGGTATCACTGGCGACACGCTCAATATTTCCGCATCACCGCCACGACAATTCCGCGGATGGTCACCTCATCGGCACGGGCCAGTATCGGCGCCATACTGGGGTTGGCTGGCATGAGTCGGATCTTGCCACCCTTTTCCCGGTAGAAGCGTTTTACAGTTGCTCCGTCATTCACCAGTGCAACGACTGTCTCACCATTGACCGCAGCCTCTCGCTCTTCGACGACGATGAAATCGCCATCCCAGATCCCATCCTCGACCATGGAATTGCCCTTGACCCGCAACACGAAGGTTTCCCCCCGCCGCACGAAGGACTCTGGCACCACAAAAGTATCGTCCTGCTCCAGAGCCTCGATGGGGCGACCTGCCGCCACATACCCGAGCAGAGGTAATTCGACAGCGGTCACCAGTGGTCGCTGTGGAACCAACTCAATCGCTCGACTGTGATTCCATTGGCGCCGAATCAGATTCTTGCGCTCGAGATTGGAGAGATGCTTGTGAACCGTGGCAAGCGAAGACAGGGCAAACCGGCCGGCGATCTCCTCCAGTGTCGGTGCATACCCCTGCTCGCCAATGTAGGCCTCGATGAAGTCGTATAATTCCTTCTGCCGCTTCGTTAGAACCATCAGCCTCTCCAACCATAGGTGCACATATCGAAAATTTAGCGAAAGGGCAAATCGGTAATCGGTAAAAAGAATTCTGTCTGGCCTCACCGGATGTGTTCCCTTATTCGCACCTCATTCAGCAAAATCGCCCGATCATCTGGAGCTGATGGAATCGCGCTGGCATCTCCAGTAGGGTGCGCCAGCAGGCGAAAACGGCTCGTGGCAAAACAAGGAAAACGTCTCTCAGCCTCTCAACTGGAGGCATTTGCAGCCATCGCAGACGCGATGATTCCACCCGGCGGGGAGTTTCCACTTGGAGCAACCGATGTGGACTGTGCGAGGATCCTGGACGATGCACTGGAAAGCTTCAGCCCTCACCTGATCGGACCCATCGGTTGGCTCATCCGCGCCTGGGACTATGCAGCCTGCCTGCGGCCCCCGTTCCGCCGGTTCTCCAAGCTCGACCGCGACACGCGGATGCGCATTCTGACCGATACGTACAAGAGCCGGTATCTAATGAAGCGGGCGCCGGTGGAAATGTTGAAGCATCTCTGTGGATTTGCATTTGGCGCCAGCGAGAGGGTCGCGGCAGAAATGGGATTCGACGGGAGGTGTCTCGATACGCACCCCGCAAAATCCGGTCCTCGACTCCAGCCACTACGTTTCCCCGAAGTGCAGGGGGAAATCCATGAGAAAGTCGACGTCTGCATCATCGGTTCCGGAGCGGGCGGAGCCGTGGTGGCGGCCGAGTTGGCAGCGCGAGGGATGTCCGTCCTCGTGTTGGAAGAGGGAGATTACTTCACGGCGGAGGAAGATTTCCAGGGCCCTCCCCTGCGTCGCGTGACACGTACCTATCGAGACCAGGGCACGATCACGGCACTGGGGGTTCCACCCATACCTGTCCCTCTCGGCCGAGCTGTCGGTGGCACCACCGTCATCAATTCGGGGACCTGTTTTCGCGCTCCTGACAAGGTCTTGAACGAGTGGGTGTCCAGGTTCGGCCTGGAAGGATACGATCCACAATCGCTTGCTCCCATATTCGAACGTATCGAAACGATCCTGAACGTCATGCCGGTGCCGTGGGAGATCATCGGTCGAAACGCCGAGATCTTCGATCGTGGTGTTCGTGCCCTTGGACTCAAGGGCGAACCTCTGCGGCGCAACATCAAAGACTGTCGCGGTTGTGGTGTGTGCGCGTTCGGGTGTCCAAGCGATGCGAAACAGGCGATGCATCTCTCGTATCTTCCCCGTGCGGCATCCAATGGAGCCCGCATCTACGCACGGTGCCGCGCCGAGGTCCTGCAGAAGCGCGGGCAGCGTGTCGTCGGTGTGGACGCGAGCATCCTGGACCGCTGCACGGAAATCGTGAAAGGACGGCTTCGCGTCACGGTCGAGGCAGTCGTGGTGTTCTGTGGTGCAATCCATACGCCCGGATTCCTGCGTTTGAACAAGGTCGGTCTCGGCAGTGGAGAGTTGGGGCGAAACCTCCGGTTGCACCCAGCACTGAGCGTTTCCGCATCATTTGACGAAGATATTTATGCCTGGCGCGGAACTCTCCAATCCTATGGTGTCGACCATCTCGTTGCCTCGGACGACGTCATGCTCGAAGTGACCAGTCTCCTCCCCAGCATGGCGATCAATGCCGGCAAGGTCGTCGGTAGGGAGACCAAGTCGATGCTGGCGGACTTCAAGCGCCGGGCTGCATGCGGTTTGTTCGTCTCGGATTCGTCCAGCGGA
>CAZEWD010000117.1:3759-5073 GCA_964515725.1 uncultured Binatia bacterium (SeqCode) | reverse complement strand
GGCGTACAACGCCCGTGGTGCTCTATCGCCTGAACCGACAAGATACGGAGCGGCTCCTGCGCGGCATGGCGCTGGTGGCCGAGATCTTCTTTGCCGCTGGCGCACATACCGTTCACACCGGCCATTCCGAGATTCCGATCCTGAAAAACAGTAAAGATCTGTCCGAATTGCGTGACGTGGGCCGCTGGGGCAGCAGCGGATTGTTTCCCACGGCATTTCATCCGATGGGCACATGCCGTATGGGGCCGGATCCGAAACACAGTGTGGTCGGACTGGACGGACAGGTCCATGGCACGGAACGTTTGTACGTTGCAGACGGCAGCCTCTTTCCCACCTGTGTGGGCGTCAACCCGCAGGAGACCATCATGGCCTTCGCAACAAAGATCGCCGAGAGGATCGTTCTCGGACCATCGTCCTGATTCGTCGAACTCTCAATTGTGACCGCGGCCTCCGCTCCGTATACTTCCTCCGTGTGCACCCTTGCCGCCTATGTCCATTGCAGCCCTGGACAGCCGTTGGTGATCGCCGCCAACCGAGATGAATTCTATGCTCGCCCCGCACAACCGCCGCATCAATTGCGTGCAACGCCATGGGTTGTCGGCGGGCAGGACGTCTCTGCGGGTGGAACCTGGCTCGGGGTAAACGGTTACGGCGTCGTCGCGGGTATTTTGAATCGACGTTCCGATATGCCTCCGGACCCTGCAAAGCGATCGCGGGGGCAACTCTGCCTCGATGCACTGGCACGATCTCGCGCGGCCGATGCAGTGGCGTATGTTCGAGCCGAGCCGCACGATCGGTACAATCCGTTCAATCTCCTGGTGGCAGACCCCGCGGAAGCGTTCGTCGTTGGCAACGGGACAGGTGTCATGCAGTCTGTGAGACTGACGACGGGTCTGCACGTCCTGACCAACCTCGATCTCGATGACATGGAGTGCCCGCGGCTTGCGAAGTCGTATGCGCTCTTCGGTGATCTCACCCCACAACTCGATGGATCATCGCCTGAACAACTCCGGCAGCACCTCCGCAAGGCGTTGTCCGACCATTCGACACCTCTTGATCCGCGCAATCCGGTACCCACCAACAACCTCTGCATGCACAGTGAGCGTTTTGGCACTCGGTCCTCCACACTGCTGTTCTATGACGCCAGCCAGCACCGATTTCATATGTGGCATGCTGACGGTCCCCCCTGCCGGACCGACTATCAGGAAGTGATCCTTCCCGAGCCGTTCACGCTGGACAACACAAAGCGCGCCCGGTAGGGTTTCGGCTCATGCGGGGAGCAGACACGTGGGGGTTACGCCTCTTCCGAGGAGG
>CAZEWD010000117.1:0-3749 GCA_964515725.1 uncultured Binatia bacterium (SeqCode) | reverse complement strand
ACCCGGTTTGAGCTGTTTGATGTTTGCTGTGAAGTCGCCCAGTTCCTTGATGGTCAGAGAAAAAGAGCCGTCTGTTACATCTGCATTACTGGAAAAGGAGAAGGGGTTTTCATTGTAGAGCAGTGGCGATTTCGTGCTGATCCAGGCAAATTGACCGGCTGAATACTTGAACCCCGGGTGGCCTACCGGTTGCAGTTCAAGAGACCAGGAGGAATTGCGCTCCTGCTCACCGCTGCCTTGAGCGGATGTACATCGAGTCAGTTGCGTGACCGTGAAGCACTCATCGGTAACCTCAATATCGAGCTCAACAACATCCGGCAGCGCAACGCCGTACTCGAAGAGCAACTAGCGACGCAAAAGCGTGAACTCGACGCTGCAGGTGTGCGGGGACCGCAGGCAGGCCTTACCGGAGAAGGCAGCGGCACAGAGGTTCGCCCACCCGAAGACACCATGCAAACAACATCGACCTCCGAGAACCTTGCAGCCGCACGAAACGAGTTGGAGCAGGAACGACAGAAACGGCTCTCTTTGGAAAGGGAGCTGGAACGGCTCAAGAGCGAGACTGCTTCCCCCTACGGTGACCAGCGCGTCCCCGAAACGGATTATCTCGCACTGAAACAGGAATTGCTGGATACCCGGCGCACAGCAGAGGAAGACCACAAAGCCCGCGAGCGACTCGCCCAGGAATTGGACAGATTACAAGCGAGAGTCGCATCCGACAGCACGGCACCCGATGATCCCGCGCGGCTTGCCGCAATCGAAAGTCTGGAGAGAGAAAAGCAACAACTCGTCTCCGATCTCAACCGGAACCTTGCAGCCAGCCAGCAAAGAGCTGCAGAACTCGAGACAGAGCTCAATGAACTGCGAAAAGGCAACACGGACAGCACGACACTGCGGTCGGAAAACGACCAACTGAAAACCCGATTGGATGAAGAGCGCCGGCGGATTGCCGATCTCGAAGCAAAATTGGGTGTCGCCTCACGTGTGACTGATCTGATCTTTCGCTTGCAAGCCCAGCAACCGGGTAGAGGAACCGACACAAAAGCTCCTGAAGCCGCGCCGGATCGTAACTGACCAGGCCAGGTCCTATGGTTGCAAACCCACGTCGACCCAGACACGTCCGAGACGATCCGGACGCAAGGGATCGAGCGTCAGATCACGGACTCGGCGACTGGCAATCTTGAACGTGACAGGGTGGTAAAGGAAGACCCAGGGTGCATCGCTTACAGCGACCCTCTCCACCTCCTGCAATAAACGACGGCGCTCGGCCTGATCGATACTCCGTGCCGCAAGGTCCAGCAGGCGGTCGACGTCGGGATTCCTATAGTTCGTATTGTTGTTCGTACCGATCTGTTTCGAGTGTAAAAGTACTTCGAGGAAGTTGCTGGCGTCCGGGAAATCCGCCTCCCAACCGAGAAGGAACATCGGGACTTTCTCAGCCGACTTTACCGCCTCGAGAAATGGTCCCCAGGCGACGGGCTTCAGTCGTATCTGCACACCGATACGGGCCAGATCCTGCTGAATCGACTGGGCAAGACGCAGGCTGTTGTCATCGTTCCGAATCCAGAGGGTCGATTCGAAACCACCCTCCAGTCCCGCTTCACGCAACAATGTTCGGGCCCGCCCCGGATCGAACGCATATCCCTCTGCCTGCGAGGTGAAATCCGGCATGTTTGGCGGCACAATGCCACGTGCCACGACACCACGGTCGTTCAGGAGACGCAAAAGCTTCTCTTTGTTCACAGCATGGTTCAACGCCCGACGGACACGCCGATCATCGAACGGATGCTGGCGGCAATTCATTCCCAGATACTGTGTTCGCAACGCCGTCACGTGTCGGATCTGGTCCGCATATCCAGGATCTTGAATCACTAGAGTGAACTCTGCTGGGGGAATTCCCGCAATGTCGATCTGACCACGCCGGAATTTCAGCCATGCCAGATCGTCATCGACGCCAACGAGACGAACGATCCCGGCCGCCGGCGCCACCCGCGGCACGTCGTCCCGGCGTTCCAGGACAAGACGCTGGCCGGCCTGCCATTCGCGCAGGCGGAACGGACCGCTACCCACCGGAGAGCGCCCAAAGTCATCTCCTTTTTCGCGCACCACTTCGGCAGGGATGGCCGGGGCAAACGGCATCGCCAACTTATGGAGAAAGAGCGGATCGGGATGCCGTAATTCGATGCGCAGTCGATTCGGACCAGGGACCTCGAGTCCCCGGACCTCACACGAGTCCTTCGTGCACGACTCCGCACCCACAATATCACGGAAAAATTCAGCTCCCGGCGATTGTGTCGCCGGGTTTACGACTCTCACGATTCCGAAGCGGACGTCATTCGCCGCAACCTCCCGGCCATTTGAAAAGCGCGCATCCCCTCGCAACCGAAAAGTATACGTCAGTCCATCCGATGAGACTTCCCAACTTTCCGCTAGTTCCGGTTCCAGTTCTCCGTTGGCGCCATAATCGAGCAGCGTCTCGAAGAGGAGGTCCTCGAACTGCCATGAGGCAGTGTCATAGCCATGTGCCGGATCGAGAGTGGGAACATCGTCCTTGTCAGCGATCCGCACGTAGTCGGCCGGAAGATTATCCTGTGACGTATTCCCGCAGGCAGCGGCGCCGATCGATACGAGAAAAGTGAAGATCAGAAGACGGATCATCAGCGCCGCTGTCGAGATGCCGGCAAACCATGGCCGAGCAGATTGAAACCGGTCACGGCAAACGCGATGGCAAACCCGGGGAAAAACATGAGCCACGGCGCCACACGGTAGTAATCCTTGCTCTCACTCAGCATACGGCCCCAACTGGGTGTCGGTGGCGGAATTCCAAGTCCGAGGAAGCTCAGGCCTGCATCGAGTAAAAGTGCACTGGTCGTGTTCAAGGCAGCCAGGACGAGCACAGTCGGCCAGACAGACGGAAGGAGATGCCGGATGATGATACGTAGAGGCTCGGCTCCCATCGCGTGTGCCGCTTCGATGAAGTCGCGCTCCCGGATCGAGAGCACTTCACCTCTTACCGTTCGTGCAATACCGGTCCAGCCCACCAGTGCAATGACGAGAAGCAAGGACGTAAGACCCGGTTCAAACAACGCTGCCAGCGCAATGGCCAGCAGGAGGACGGGAAAAGAAAGGACACTATCGGTCAGACGCATGAGTACAGCATCGATCCAGCCACCTGCATAGCCAGCACAAAGACCAATCGTCGTGCCAAGCCCCACGGCAAGCGTCGTCGCGCAGAACGCGATGAGCAGACTCAAGCGCGCCGCATACAGCAATCGACTACACACATCACGGCCCAGTTCGTCGGTTCCGCAGAGATAGGGAAACTGCGGGGGCTGAGGTTCACCGAAATGCTCTACCGCCGGCTGCACTGGATCGTACGGGGCCAGATAGGGAGCACTGATCGCGAGGGTGACCAACGTGGCCACCATGATCATGCCGAGCCACAGCCAGTATCGCCTGGAGTTTGACGGCGGCATCCTCGCCCCCTACTCGCTCCCTCAACCACCGCCGAGGCGGACGCGCGGATCAACGATCTGGTAGATGAGATCGACAAGCAAATTCGCACCGACGACCAGGAGTGCGGAGAACAGCACCGTACCCATGATCATGGGAATGTCCTGATTGAAGACAGCTTCCACGGCAAGTCTGCCAACACCCGGCCAGTTGAAGATCGTTTCGGTCAGTACCACACCACTCATCAATCCGGCCAGATCGAGACCGAGCACTGTGATCACCGGAATCAGTGCATT
>CAZEWD010000116.1:1222-9021 GCA_964515725.1 uncultured Binatia bacterium (SeqCode) | reverse complement strand
GTTCCGTATAGAATTGTCGTAACTCGGCGAACACCCGTTCGCTCCTGGCGATCAGCCGGCGTGCCGGAGGCAATGAGTCGAGGAAGACCTGGCCGTATCGCTTGCGTACGACGCGGCTATCGAGGAGGACAACGGCACCGCGATCGGTGGTGGCGCGGATCAGCCGGCCGAATCCCTGTTTCAGCTTGATGACGGCTTGCGGCACGGTGTGTTCCATGAACGGGTTCCCGCCCTGCGCTTCGATGTGTTCGACGCGCGCTTGTTCGATCGGTTCAGTGGGGACGCGAAACGGCAGCCGTGTGATGACGACACAACGTAAGGCATCGCCGCGAACGTCCACACCCTCCCAGAAACTATCCGTCCCGAACAGCACGGCGCGCGGTGCTGTGACGAATCGCTCGAGGAGGTGATGGCGGTTCAGAGTCCCTTGTTGGAGAATGGTAAATCCTGCTGCATTCAGTTCGGGAGCAAGCGCGGCTGCAGCACGTTGCAGAGAAGCGAACGCCGTGAACAAGACGAACGTTCCGCCCCGTGTGGCCTGGAGAATCTCGCGTAGCGCAAGATGGGTGGCTCGTTCGTACCTCCCGTCGTTCGGCTCTGGTATGTCGTCGGGCACGGCCAGCAGGGATTGCGAGGCAAAGTCGAACGGAGAGTCGATGTGCAGGCTGGCAATACGTTCCCGGTCTTTGAACTCGTCGAGGCCGATCTCCCGGTGGAAATAATCGAAGCGCCGATTCACGGTGAGTGTGGCTGAGGTCATGACGACGGTCGGGAACTGATCGAACAGGGCCTCCCGCAACAGCGGTGCCACGGCGATCGGCGCGCTGCAAAAGACGATGTGCTTGCCACGCCGGCTGCGAGTCGTCACTTCGATCCAGCGGCAATGGCCGTCGATGCCTGTAACATAGGCTCCCAGGCCAACGGCGAAGGCAAGAATGCGTCCCTGTGCGGCCTTCAGATCGGCGTTCAGGTAGACGAGTTGTTTTTCGACCGAGTCCTCGATGATGTCGATGCGATCGGCCACGCCGGTCAGATCCTGTGCGAAAGACTCTGCCATTTGTGCCAGTCGACCCAGCTCCGTCTCTACCTGGGTCCAGTAGGAGGTATTCAGGAAAGACGGAACGATCCGGTGTTTGATATCGGTACCCGGGTTGGCCTGCAGACCGGTGGTTTCCTCGAAGGCATAAAGCAACTCGGTAAAGATCCGGTCCGCTTCGGTGAGGACGTCGAACCACCGCCCCAGCAACTGCCCTTCGATCAGGTTTGCGGCGCCCTCTGCCACGGTAGCGGACGGACCACTGCGAATGCGCCGGAGGATCGCCAGCATTGCGGGAAGGATGCCCTTCGTTTCGATGCGGGAGCTACGAAGCCGGCTGAAATTGCGTTCCAGTGTGGCGAGGCCATAGCGTGTGGAGAAGAAATTGGTGGCGACATCGGCCAGATGGTGCGCCTCGTCGATGATGATGCGGCGAGCCGGGGGCAGGACAGCATTTTGCGTGTAACTGCCCGTTTGCTCGCGCAGGGCGAGATCGGCCATCAGGAGATGATGATTGACGACGATGATATCAGCCTGGGCGGCGGCGCGCCGCGCGCTATAGAAGAAGCAATTACTGTAGTGGGGGCAGCGTGCCCGCAGGCAATTGTCATTCTCCGAGACGACCTGTTCCCACACCTCGGAACGCGGGCGCACAGCGAGATCGCTCAGGCTACCGTCGCGCGTGCGTTGGGCCCAGGCAAGCACTTCGCGCAGCTCTCGGGAAAGGTCGTCTTCGATCAGCTCCTTTTGTTGCAGTTCGATCTGTTCCGCTTTGCGTTTGCAGAGGTAATTGCCGCGACCCTTCACCAGTGCGGTGGTCGCTTCGAGGCCGGCTTGTTGGACGAGAAAGGGCAGATCCTTGGTGATGAGCTGTTCCTGGAGGTTGATCGTATGCGTTGAGACGACGACGCGCTCTTTGTTCTGCAGGCTCCATGACAGGGCCGGCAGGAGATAGGCGAGCGACTTGCCGGTACCGGTGCCCGCTTCGACGCTCAGGACAGAAGAATCATTGAAGGCATCGGTGACGGCGGCAAGCATGTGCAGTTGTTGCGGCCGATGCTCATAACCGGGCAAGCGGGAAGCGACTGCGCCTCCTTCATCGAGCAAGGAGACCGTTTCCGAACCATCGAGCTGGACCGGGGCTGTCTGGTGATGCGGTTCGACGACGACGTAGATCCGCGTGGCCGTGTTATCGACGATGTAAGTGCCAATGCCATCATTTCCGAGGGTGGAGGCGATATTGAGATCGGCATCGGAGGGTTGGAGAACGCCGCTCGGATGATTGTGGATGACCACCTCGCCGGGCCGTGGAACCTGCAGGAGAGCGGGTACGGCGTGCGCATTGCCACGGGCGAGGACGCGGATGCCATCGATGCGACCCGTGTTGTCACAAGCGCCGAGAAAGTAGATCTCATTGCCCCCCGCATCAGCGATCGCATCGCGCAGCGCGGTCAGCGCAGCCGGGGTGAAACGCTCCTCGATTCCAGTGGGCACCGATGGAAGGTATCAATGGTGTGCCAGGGAATCACGGGTTTCCGAGAGCGTCGCGCGAGGAAGTTTACACTCTCTCCTCCGATTGGACATCCACCCGACCCGATTGGACATCCACCCAGCCAAAGTGGATGTCCACGCTGGATTGTTGATCAAACAGACCGATCCCGGAGCCGTGCGGCAGCTCGGGCCCCTATCATGGCCAGGCACGCAGCACAAAGCAGAAGTCCCGCGGTCGACATCGCAGGTGCGGAGGCCCGGCCACGGGCTGCCCGCACGGTGATCGTAACCGGACACAGCGTTTGCAGGCCAGCCGTATCAGTGGCGGTGAAATTGACAACGTAGTCGCCTACGTCGCCTGTCTTCGGCTTCCATTTGAAGGTTGCCGAGACAGGATTGCCCGTTGCCGGCAGCGGTGGTGTGATCACCGCACCCACCGGAATACCCGCAGAGTTTAGAGTCACTGTATCGCCCGGAGTGGGATCTGAGGCGAATACCGTGAACGTCAGGAGGGCCCCGACGAATGCCGATTGAGTGCTTGCACAAATAGGAGGAGTATTTGCCGGCGGCTCGATGACGGGAGGCGTTCCACTTGCCACGATTATTATAATGTGGTCCACGGCCACCTTACCGCGCAAGAGTCCGGTTGATGCATCGCGGTCTTCGATCACAATCTGCACGGCCCAGAGGCTTCCGACAGCGGCTCCCGTTGTGTCCCACGTGACGATGCCAGTTGTTCCACCTACGGACAGTGGATTCACAACATAAGGTGGCCCTGGCTGCGTAATCCCGCCATCTTCGCTTGCATTGGCTAAACGCCAGGACAACTTCGTACCGGGATCGGAATCCGCCGCTGGAACAACGTACGTGCAAGTGCCGTTTGCGGGACAGGATACGATCGGTGGAAGACTGCTGACCGGAGAGCGTCCGTTGACTGAAAAATCAATCGGTGTCTCCACCCTGTAATCGTCACCGGCAGCGTTTTCCAGTGTGTTTATACGACAGCAACTGTCAATAGAGGCAATCCACGGCACGCCTCCGTTGTTCGCGGACGGGTATTCATGAAGGATGAGCTCAGAGGGGTTGCTTTGATCAATTGCTACCCCGATCAGCCAATCGGATTGTGGGTCATAGGCCGTGACACGATATTTGAGATAACCGCCTGAGTTGGGCAACCAGGTGCCGTCACCAAAATCGAGATAAGTACCCCCGATATTTTCAGAGATGACGTCGCCTGTTACCGCGTACCCGTCCCCACCCGATCCAAGGTACCCGGATCTTCGGAAGGCATTCGTAAGGGTTATTTCCGCGGTCGTTGGCGAAAGGTCGGGACGCCGCTTCCAGGTCAAGTGCCCATAACGGAAGTGTGTCGCCCACGTTGCGCTCGGCAAAGCCGCCAGCACGAGCAGAACGAAAGCACACAAAATTGATTTTCGAAGCATGCGACCCCCTTTTAAGACGAACGTCGATTGGGATGCCGTCAGTTCTGGGTGTTCCTTGCACATAGCCGGTCAAGTTGTCAAACGGATAGTACTCGAATGTGGTGGACGGATCTATTCCCTCTGGTCTGGGCGTGGTGCGGCAGAAAGTTGATAAAATGGCTTACGCAGCGAAAAACAGAAAGGTCAATCGTGACCACGCCGTTAGGATAGTGGGGGGCCGTCGTGAAGACCTTTACGATGTTCAAGTGTTTTCTGGTGCGCGCGTTGCGGATGGACCCGAGGCGACGCCACGGGGAGTGGTGCCGTACAACCAACGCTACTGCCCGCAAGCTCCCCGCTTTTCCACGCTGCGCGACAATCACCATCAAGTTGACGCCGCCGTTGCGGTCCAGTTCGGCAATCAACTGGTCCGGCTGCTCGAGGTCGCGCAGGTTTCAGGTCGCAGTCGTTGAAAGAGTTGTTTCCTTGCCGCGCACTGTGGGGACCACGTTGACTTTATGCCTGACTTGGTGTGTGCTGGCCGAGCACGAGATACGACTCGGCCTGCTTCAGGAGTGCCTTCGTGGGAGGTGTGTGAATGCGTCGACTGTCAAGAGTGGCCATAGCTGCGTTTGCCGCGTTTGTGTGGTGGGGCTGTCAGAGGGGGTTGCCTGAAGGGCTTCTGGCACAATACCAGGGGCGGACTCTCTACACCTGCTGCAACATCCACTACGAAACAGAGAAGATCACCGATGCGAATTACCACGTCGGACAGGTGATCCCGTTTGGTACACCCGTGCAGATCGTCGGTGGCGGGTCCAGATCCGTAACTTTCAATGCGGCTGGGAAACGTCTAACGCTGTTTCAGGAATACGGGACCAAGGAAGAGTCTCTCCAGCAGTATATCGACAAAATGTTTGTCTCCGAAGATCCACGTGGGATTGCTGCAAGGAGTTCCAACTCTGCGTTGCAGGCGATCAAAGATTCCCGTGTCGAAGTGGGTATGACGAAGGAACAGGTGTTGCTGTCGCTCGGTTATCCGCCGGTACATCGCACCTCCTCAACCGCGTCGAATGACTGGCTCTACTGGATGAACCGCTGGATCACGTATCGCGTGCAGTTCGACGACAGCGGCCGGGTATCCGGTTTTGTCGGGACGAACGTGCCGACCCGTAACGAGGCCGTAAAGGATGATGAAAGGCCGGCGCCAGCGCCCGTCCGCAAGGTGCCGCCTCCCCCGAAGAAGAAGAAATAGGCGGTGCACGCATTTTGTGTGCTGCGGAGCGCGTGGATCATACGTCACTGTTGAGGGCGATCGAAGTGGATCAGACTACGTCGTAGGAAAGGAACGGATCATGATGCGAACGATTGTGATGGCAACCGCGCTGCTTCTTGTCGCGGGGTCGACAGCCTGGGCGGCCGACGGTGCCGCGGAATTCAAAAAGTCGTGCGCCAAGTGCCACGGTGAAACGGGCATGTCGGATACCAGCAGCGGAAAATCGATGAAGGTTCCCCCTCTCGTGGGTGATGAGAAAGTGGCGGCTCAAAGCATCGAGGAACTGGCGGCTGCGATCAAGGAAACGAAAAAACACCCCAAGGCCGTGAAATCCCTGGGCGATGCAGAACTCAAAGCAACGGCCGAGTACGCCAAGAGTCTGGCCGCCAAGAAGTAACCGGCAAGCCGTTCGACAGTGACGTTGGAAACAGGCGGGGCACTCCTCCATGGGGAGTGCCCGCCTGTCGTTTATCGCACTATCCAGAATCGGACGTTCATCCGAGTTCGTAGGTCATGTCGAGGTATGCCAACATCATCTGATCGACGAATTCCATGGGCATACTCCCACCACCGTACATGGCACCGCTGCGTGGGGGACTGTCCGGCGGATTTTTCGCGTACTGGACTGCCGCGTTCAGATCGGCGACGAATTTCTCCGCCACACCGGGTTGGGTCTGTGGCAGGGTCACACACATGTGAAAGCCCGGTGGTAACTGTGTGCCGTTGAGCCGCCAGCCTTGATCGGCCAGATAATCGTTGACGTGGTAGATGTTCACCACGTCCGACATCATGGCGATACAGAACAGAGGATCTCCGGCAACCTTGATCTCCGGAATCTGGCGTGCGCCCGCCTTGATCTTGTCGGCCGCCGTCATGATGCGCCGTGTTGCATCCAGATACCCTTCTTCTCCCAGCGTGACCATGGCCGCCCAGGTCGAGGCGGTAATACCGCCCGAACGACTGCCGGCCATCGTCGGAGAGGCGTACAGCCCACCTGCCCAGTCGGCGATCGAGAAATACTGGTGGCGGCGCAGTTCCTTATTGCGGTAGAGGACGACCGAAGCGCCTTTCAGGCCGTAGCCCCACTTGTGCGTATCGCACGACATCGAGGTGACTCCGGGTAGCCGGAAGTCGAACGGCGGCACTGGATAGCCCAGCTTCTCGATCCAGGGCAATAAAAAGCCGCCGAGGCATCCATCGACGTGGAATCCGATGCCAGCCTCCAGGGCCAGGTCGGAGAGTTCAGAGAGCGGATCGATGAGACCATGTGGGTAATTCACTGCCGTTCCCGCAATGGCGATCGTATTTTTTGTAATGGCAGCCCGCATCGCCGCGACGTCGGCGCGAAAATCAGCTCCGACCGGGACACGGACCAGCTTGATGCCAAAGTAATGTGCGCCCTTCGAAAATGCCGGATGGATGCTACTGGGCACCACCATCTCGGGTGCCGTGATGCCACGTTCGGTACGAGCCTGCTCCCGGTACACCAACATGGGCAGCATGATGCTCTCGCTGCCACCCGATGTGATGGCACCGGCCACCTGGTCCTTCGGATCGAGCGCTGCTGCCGCTTCCGCGTGCAGCATCGATGCCGTCATCGCGATGATTTCGCTTTCGAACTTGGTGCCGCTCGGACAGACGTCGCGCTGCAACAGGTTCACGTGAGAAAAGAGCCCGAAAACCTGATTCAGGAAGGCGTAATGGTCCTTTCCACCATGGTAGTAGGAGCCTGAAATCTGTCCACCTTCCCATTTGGAATCTTCGATGTCGGCGATCTTGCGCAGTTCCGCGAGAATGTCCGCCCTGTCTCGTCCGCGTTCAGGAATACGTACGTACGTCTGTGTCTCGTCACGATACGGGTGAAGGTTCAGCATGGGTTCTCCTCGTGGCAGGTCTTTCAATCCGAAAGGTGGTCCGATCGCGGCGCATTCATGTTCCGGTAGATCGGCTTCATGCGACGATAGCAGGCCAGGAAGTGTTCGAACTGGTGTTCGTAGAGATTGCGCTGTTGCGGCTCGGGTTTGTATGTGCGGGCGCTCGGCACGAGTCCGGGCATGGCATCGGGCGAGATCTTTCCCAGGGCATGAAAGGCGGCCAGGGCAGCGCCACGCGCATTGGCCATGCGCGGTTCGGCCGGGACATCGACCTGGCAGTTCAGAACGTCGGCTGTGATCTGGCACCACACGTCGGAGAGCGCACCCCCGCCTATGAATCGCAATCGATCAAAAGGGCGTCCGATGAATTTCTCGACATGCGTCTTGAGCCACCGCAGGTTGAATGCCACGCCTTCCATCACGGCACGCACGTACTGCGCACGGCCGGTGCGTGGATTCTGATTGAAAAAGGCGCTGCGGGTAAATGGATCATCTCCCGGGACAAGCACACCATTCACCCACGGCGTGAAGATGAGCCCGTCGCTGCCCGCCGGGGTTTCTCCTGCCAGCCGGTTCAAATAGCCGTAGACATCCTGCGGAACGTGCACTGTCTCATCACCGTGTGGAAAGAGAAGATTGTCTTTCAGCAGTTCGAGGCAACGTCCGGCCATTCCCTGCTCTGCCATGACCCCGTCCCGGCC
>CAZEWD010000116.1:0-1212 GCA_964515725.1 uncultured Binatia bacterium (SeqCode) | reverse complement strand
CTGGCAGAGCGGACGGCCCTGTCGTGATCATGTGGAACAGATCGGTCTTCTTCCAAGGCACATGGCAACTCATCCAGGCGGAGGTTCCGATGTAAAAGTAACCGTCGAAATCTCGCACGGTGCCAGCACCGATGGCCGCCGAATGTCCGTCGCAGGAGCCCATGATGACCCGTGTTTCGGGCGACAGCCCGAGCAGATCAGCAACCTCCGGCTTCAACGTGCCCAGCACGGTGTCGACCGGTAAGAGTTCGGGCAGCTTGTCGGGATCGATGCCGGCCAGACGCAGGAGTCTGGAGTCATATCTGACCCTGTCAGCACACCGATTATCAGTGACCCAATACGGGAAAATCGTTCCGTACGAGGCCGCATAACGACCGGTAAGACGCAGGTTCAGATAGTCCATCGGTTCGAGAAATTTATAGGTTTCCCGGTATAGGTCGGGCCGCTCTTTCTTGAAAAACAGAATATGCCCAAGTCCATCGACACCGGTGCGTGTCGGTGCGCCACCCGCGAGTTTGACCCACTGGCGCAGCTTCCACAGATTGTAGCCGGCAAATTGGGGCCAACCTTCGACGAGCGTTCGGTTGGATGGACCCCCGCGTGTGTCCATCCAGGACAGTGCGTTGTGCAGAGCATGTCCTTTCCGATCAACAGGGACCGTGACGGCCCACTGCGTCGTGCACGCGACGGCGATGATTCTTTCCGCCGGAACTCCGGCCTTGTGAACCACTTCCTGTGCGGCACCGATCACAGCCTGCCACCATTCTTCGGGACACTGTTCCGCTCCGCCGTTGGCGAAATAGTGAGTGGTGATCGGTCGCGCCGCGGAGGCCACGATCTCCGCCTGTATTGAAATGAGAGCCGCCTTGGCCGAGCCGGATCCCATGTCGAGCGCCAGAACGAAGCTGTCAGTCATCGATCATACCAGGCAACGCCACGCGTAAAGCAGATCACATACCCGAATCACAAGACAGCACCTGTTCCCGTCCGTCCAGTATCGGCAGTTTTCACGGTGCAGAGTTCCAAACTTCCGAAGAGCATCGTATGGCGTTCGTGAAGCGAATGAATGTCCACAGCGGCAACGAAATAATCGGGGGTCAGTGATGCGAACGGTGCTGATTACGGGAACCTCTTCGGGGTTCGGATTGGCAGCAACGACGGAGTTGGCAAAGCGAGGGTGGAACGTAATTGCCACGATGCGCAATCTCGAAC
>CAZEWD010000115.1:0-9156 GCA_964515725.1 uncultured Binatia bacterium (SeqCode) | reverse complement strand
CGGACTGGCGCTGCTGCTGAGCGCCTGTGTTTCTTCACAAGCAGCGGGTCCAGACACCAGGGCTGGAAAACAGATCCGACAAGACACCGGAATCGTTGCGCGTCGGGAGACGGACACCACACATCGCCCGAACCCGGCTCCGACCCAACGGGCCATCAGCCGCAACCCAGAGGCTGAAACGCGGTTTTTCTTTTCCGGCAACGGCCGTCTCAGGCTCGCCCACGGCCACTTCAACACTACGCTGGATATCCGATATCGTCATGCGGATGGAAGCTACGACGAAGCTGCGCTGAAAAAGATCGATGAGTTCTTCCGTTCAAGGGGGGATGGACGGCATCGTCCGATGTCGCTGCGGCTCATCGAACTGCTGTCTTTCGTGCAGGAACGTTTCAGGCCCGGATCGATGACCCTGCTGTCGGGTTATCGGAGCCCCGAGTTCAACGCAGAGCTGGGAGCGGCGGGCGCGGCCGTGGCCATGGCTTCCCTGCACACGCAAGGGCTTGCCGCCGACATCCATCTCGGAGGTATCGACCAACGCAAACTGTGGCAGCGTCTGCGGGAACTGAAGACCGGCGGAGTTGGGTTCTACAAAAGCCAGAAATTTCTCCATATCGACGTGGGCCCCCCGAGATTCTGGGAAGAAACGACGTCACGGGTGTCGGAGAATCTTTCGGCAGGAAATGCCCGGATGTTCGTACGGACCGATTTTGATCGCTACGGCAGCCTCATCGGTGCTGCCCTGACACTGCACAGCGTCACCACCCTGCCACTCTACGTCGCCGCTGATGCCCGTGTGGTCAACCGGCGTGGTTCGCAGCCGATCCGACTTGCGGGCACGGGTGCGATCCGGAAACACGGGACCTGCTGGGAGGTGTCTACGCCAGAGGAAACCTACGGTCTGACCATCGAAAGCGTGGGGGCTGAAACGGTGGAAGGTGGAGACCCCGAGGCGGAACACTCCTATCTACTGCTTCACACCTGCGAACCGCGCATCGAGAAAACCCCGCTGGAAGTACGTTCGAATCCGATCGAACTGGAATGACGCAAAGCGACTGCCACCAGCCGGGATCGTGGTGTGTTTGACGCCGATCCGGTTCGGCGCGTAGCAAGAAGTGCACGGAGGTGAGCATGGGATCCTTTCTGCGTGGAGTACTGTTGGGTGTCCTGGCAACGGCATCCCTCATGGGTGTTGCCCTTTACGCGCTCCGTGGAGTTCTGCCCATGATCCTACCGGGACCCATGCCGGACATTCCCAAAGACCATCCTGCCGAAGCGACAGAGTCCACCAAAGCCTTACGTGAAAAGATCCTGTCCGAACTGCCCTTCTCGCAACGACAGGATTTCGAGTTCGCACAGCGCAATTTCATCGCCTCACTGGAGGATCCAAAAATCACCGGTCCCAACGGCGAAGTCGTGTTCGACCTGGATTCTTATTCATTTCTCGGCAAGGAGGCGCCCGACACAGTCAATCCGAGCCTCTGGCGCCAGGCACAACTCATCACACGCCACGGTCTGTTCCAGGTACATGACCGGATCTATCAGGTACGCGGTTTCGATGTATCCAACGTTACCTTCATCCTGACCGATGCTGACTACGTCGTCGTCGATCCACTGACCACAACGGAGACGGCACGGGCCGCGCTGGGACTGGTCCGCAAGCATGTCGGAGACCGGCCCGTCGTGGCCGTGATCTATTCCCACAGCCATGTGGATCACTTCGGTGGTGTCACCGGTGTGACATCCGAAGAAGAGGTGCGTGCTGGCCGTGTAAGGATCATCGCACCGGAAACATTCCTGGAGCACGCCGTTTCCGAAAACATTCTGGTCGGCATTGCCATGGCCCGGCGGGCCCGCTTTCAATTCGGAACCACGCTGCCGCGCAGTCCTGAAGGCGAACTCACTTCGGGTCTCGGCCCCAGCATTCCACGCGGTTCGATCACTCTGATTGCGCCCACCGAGACGATCTCGAAGACGGGCCAGGAGTTGCAGATTGGCGGGGTTACCTTCTCCTTCCAGGTCACACCTGGAACCGAGGCGCCGGCGGAAATGAACTTCTATCTGCCGCAGTACCGTGTCTTGTTCATGGCGGAAAATGCCAATGCCACGATGCACAACCTCCTCCCCGCTCGTGGTTCGCTCGTGCGTGATGCAAAGGCCTGGGCCGACTACCTGACCGAATCGATCCGCCTGTTCGCCGACCGCTCTGATATCGTCTTCGCATCACACGGAATTCCACGCTGGGGAACGGACGTCCTCAAGGACTTCCTCGTAAAACAGCGGGATGCCTACAAGTTTCTGCACGACCAGACGGTGCGCCTCATGAACGCAGGATTGACGGGGATCGAAATCGCCGAGAACCTGCGCTTGCCCGACTCTCTGGCACGAGAGTGGTTCAACCGCGGTTACTACGGAACGATGAGCCACAATTCGAAGTCGGTCTACCAGCGATACATGGGCTGGTACGATGCCAATCCGGCATCCCTGGAACCACTACCGCCGGTGGCGGCCGGAACACACTATGTCGAGGCAATCGGTGGAGCGCAGGCGGTCCTTTCCAAGGCACAGTCGGCAGTGCAGGCAGGAGAATACCGTTGGGCTTCAATGCTGCTGAATCACCTCGTCTTTGCCGATCCCGACAACCGTGCCGCCCGCGAACTCCTTGCCGACGTGTACACGCAGCTCGGCTATCGCACCGAAGCGGGAACGTGGCGCAACATTTATCTGACGGGAGCACAGGAGCTGCGTCACGGCGTGCTGGCACTGCCCCTGCAACGCCTCAGCATGGATCTCGTGCGTGCGACACCGACGTCGATGATGCTCGACTTTGCTGCCGTGAGACTCAATCCCGAACGTGCAGCCGGCAAGCGGATCGTGCTGAACATCCGTCTCAGCGACACGAATGAGCGCCACCTCATCACCGTACAGAACAGCGTGCTCGTACATGAAGCAGACGTCACCGACGATTCGGCCGACGCCACGGTCACGATGGAGCGCAACGATCTGCTGCAGACGCTGCTCGCCGGCGTTCCCGTCGCGCTGAAGACGGCCACTGGTGCGATCCGGACGGAGGGCAACACAGATGCATACGCGACACTGGTTGCATTGATCGACCCGCTCGATCCGAACTTTCCGATCGTCACTCCGTGAGCCGGAAAAGATCACGGCAGCGCATACCATCTGGCCCAACGAGAACACGAATGACGAGATCCGCTGAACCGTCGACTCGCCTGGCACGCGCCTCGATTGCTTTCGCCATGTACGACCTGTTCGGCGTGGTAGTAACGGCTGCGGGAATCATGGCACTGCCGTTTCTGCTGGCAACTCGGAGAGCGGCGAATCTGCAGGAGCGATTCGGAAAGCTGCCCCGATCGGTGCTCGCACTCGATCAACCGATCTGGATCCATGCGGCCTCGGTGGGCGAGGTGCTCGCAGCGGAGCCTCTCGTCTTCGAATTGCGAAAGCGCCATCCTGAAATCCCGCTCCTCGTCTCGACGACCTCCCTCACCGGACGTGCAACGGCACTCGATCGACTGGGAGCCGATGCCGTCATGCTGTTGCCGGCGGACATCGCCTGGATCGTCGACCGGACGCTCCGCCGTGTCACACCACGTTGCCTCATCATCATCGAGACAGAAATCTGGCCGGCACTTCTGCGTGCCGCATCCCGCTTCGGCGTACCAGTGATCTTCGCCAGCGGATGTATCTCGTCCCGTTCGGCACGCCGCTACCGCTGGGCCGGTTCACTGCTCCGTGCCGTGCTCGCACTACCCAGACAATTCATGATGCAAACGGCTGAAGATGCGAACCGGATCATTCAACTCGGTGCACCCCCGGAACACGTGAGCGTCGTGGGCAGCCTCAAATCGGCACGCCGGGGCAGTGTGGCGACCGAGGGAGACTCACATGCGGTCCGAGAGGCGAAGCTCGCCGGGCGTTTACTCGTCGTCGCCGCCAGTACGCATCCGGGAGAGGAAGCTCTGGTACTCGACGCCTGCAACACCCTTCGTGCACAATACCCCAATCTCCTGCTCCTGCTTGCACCCAGACGGCCGCTGAAGGGATCGGAGGGCACAACGTTCTCGAACCGGCACTCTTCGGGAAACCCGTGGCGTTTGGACCCCATACGAAGAACGTGGCGCAGACCGCGGCAGCCTTGCTCGCGGCAGGTGGTGCATCACTGGTTCATTCGGCCGAAGAACTGACCATCGAATGGGAGCGGCTCCTCTCCACGCCGGAGGTGCGGGAACGGATGGGACGAGCCGGACAGGCCGTCGTCGCAGCACAGGCCAGCGTTGCAAGGGACATCGTAGATCGCGTTTGCTCGGTGCTATCGCTGCAATAACCTGCTATGCCGCGCAGCACGCCTGTGCCTCAAACCATGTACCAGTGCCACACCGCGACCATGGACACGCGGAGGTCTGTTTTCCGGACGGCTGCGCCTCTCTTCCGAGTGCCCTCCAACCATGTGATCGACGATACCACTCGAGATGACGCTGGGGTCCATCGATGCGTCTGAAGAATGTTCTCCGAAACGTGATCTGGCCTCGGCGGGGCCTTGGAGGTTGGGCCGGCTGGCTCGCCCTTCAGCCGGCATCGATGATCTTTCGGACAGGTGTCGTGCTGCGCAATGCGGCCTACGAGACGGGTATCTTTCGGATAGAGGATCCAGAGATCCCTGTCGTGAGCGTCGGAAACATCGCCGTCGGTGGCACGGGAAAGACACCCATCACACTCTGGCTGGCACAACGGCTGGCAGCGGACGGCTCACGCATTGCCATCGTGTTACGTGGCTACGGTGGATCGGGAACCGGTGTCACCGTCGTCTCGGACGGAAGCGGACCGCTCGTCGATGCAGGGATTGGCGGTGATGAAGCCGTCATGTTGGCAAGGAACTTTCGCGGTATCGTCATCACCGCACCAAAACGAATCGAAGGGGCACGCCGCGCACGGGAACTGGGATGCAAGTTGGTGATCCTCGATGATGGGTTTCAGCATCGGGCACTCAAGCGAGATTTCGATTTCGTGTTGCTCGATGGACGCGACGGCTCCCTGCTGCCGTCCGGCCCGATGCGCGAGACACGGAGCGCACTGCGCCGGGCCCACGCGATCGCACTCGTCTCCAAGCAGCCCGGTACGGCTCGGCCTCTGGGGAGCATCTCGAGTGCGGCGGGAAAGCCACTTTTCGTCGTCCGCTTCCACCCGGTGGGTCTTGTAGAATCATGCGGTGGGCATTGGCATGAACGGCCATTGCGCGAACTATCGGGACGGCACATCGCAGCCATTGCCGGCATCGCCGACCCACAACCCTTCTATGCCACATTGAGGCACTGGGAAGCGCGGATTGGAGAAGTCTTTGAGTTCCCGGACCACCACCGCTACACGAGCGACGATTGGCGGCGACTGTCCCGGGCCACGCACGAGTTCGACCTTCTCGTCACGACCGAGAAAGATCTCGTGAAACTCGAAACCTTTCCTTTTGCGCGAGGCAAGCTACTTGCCCTACGTGTCACACCGGAAATCGACCATGCCGACCAACTCATCGCGCAGATCCGCGAACATACGACCGGACGTATCGGTGAGGTGGCGCTGAAGGAGGGACCACATGCCGATTAGCAAAGAGTTACTCGACATCCTCGCCTGTCCCAAGTGCAAGGGTGAGGTGAAACTGACGGAGAAGCAGGACGGCCTGGTGTGCGCCGCATGCAAGCTGATCTATCCGATCAAAGACGACATTCCCGTCATGTTGATCGACGAGGCCCTGCCTCTCTGAGGGGAGTTTGCTCTCGCCTTGCTGGACGGGCACAAATGCCCCGATTCATTACAGAGCGCGCCGGCCATCAGGAACTGATCGTTCGTGAGGATGTCGCCACATGGATGTTTCCCGTATTACGAGAAGTCGCCTCGGGTTTCCCCTCCTACGCGGTAACCTGGCGTGATGGTGGTCGAGGCACGGTAGCGGTCATCACCGCCGGACCGATGCCTGTCCTTGTACGGAAATACCACCGTGGCGGCTTGTTGGCGCATCTCAATCGCGACCTCTACGCCGGATTGCGACCACGTCCAGTACGGGAGCTCGAAGTCATGGAGACACTGCGAAGCCGGGGGGCGCCGGTCGCCGAAGGACTCGGTGCGGTGGTGTCGTGGGTCATGCCCGGAGTCTATCGGGGCTGGCTGGCAACACGATTTCTCACCGACGCCGTCACGCTATGGGACTGGTGCCGTTCTTCACCATCTGCCGAACGTTTTGAGGAAGTACTCATGGCCGCAGGTGAAGCCATCGGCCAGGTGAACGAATGCGGCGGTTATCACCCGGATCTGAATCTCGGGAATGTGCTGATCCAGGAGCAGCCGGCTTCGACGACGGTCACGGTGATCGATTTCGACCGTGGGAGGCTCGATGCGACACCGGGCGACCTGTGGACCATGATCGAGCGTTTGCGACGATCTGCACACAAGCTCGATCCGCGTGAAAAGTATCTGACATCGGCCATGTTGGTGACCTTGGCCGACGCTGCAGCGCTGGCGGGCCAGAGACCCGGATAGATGGGGGACCCCAGATCGCCACAGCGCGTGCCGGCCGCACGGATCCTGATCATCCTGCTCGGAGCGATCGGCGATGTGACACGCGCTCTTCCCCTGTTACAACGCGTGCGCGCCGGTTACCCACACGCCAAAATCACCTGGGCGGTGGAACCTGCATCAGCCTCTCTCCTGCACCACCACCCATCGATTGATGAACTACTGGTCTTCGACCGGCGGCAGGGCACACGCGCGTTTCTGCCGTTCCTGCGCCGTATTCGCGCCGTACGGGCTGATCTGACACTCGATCTGCAGCGGCACTTGAAAAGTGGCATCGTCAGTCTGGCCTCTGGGGCACACGTACGTCTCGGATTCCACCGTCGCAATTCACGTGAGGGGAACTGGCTCTTCAATACCGGTACGATCGAGCCGCAGGATCACTACAGTTCGAAACTCCGGCAGTTCCTGTGCTTTGCCGATTATCTGGGATTGCCGGAGATACCAGATGATTTTGGCCTGGTTCTCACACCCGAAGAAGAAGAAGGTGTGGAAACGCTGTTGCGAGACGTTCATCGGCCCTTTGTTGCTGCATTTGTCGGTTCGACCAGTGAGAGCCGGCTCTGGTTTCCCGACCGTACGGCACAGGTGGCCGACGCTCTTTCGGCTACTGGAGTCGATACCGTCCTCATCGGCGGACCCGGTGACGTGGCGTTTGCCGAACAGACGCGGCGGCTCGCCCATTCGCAGATCCACGACACCACGGGTCGGACCACGTTGCGTGATCTCGTCGGTATCTTCAAGCGCGCGGCGGCGGCGTACGGGCCCGATTCGGGCCCGATGCACATCGCGGCAGCAGCAGGAACACGAGTCGTGTCTCTCTGGGGTGCGACCAGCGCCAAACGATCCGCGCCCTGGCACAACGAACAGTATGTCATCGAAGGCAGCGCCGAATGCATGCCCTGCTACCGCAAGACCTGCCCGATCGGACGCAAGTGCATGGCTGCAATCGACGTGGACACCGTACTGCGGCAGTTACGCCTCATCCTGGCAAAGACGGCGTAAAGATCGAACGTACGGTTGACCAGCAAACCAGTTTGCGCAAAAACCGCGCCGGTGCTGGAGGGGCAGAAGCCAATGCGCGTGTCGTCTTTCATTTTGGTCTTTGCCACCCTGTCGTTTCTGGCACTTCCCTCTTTTGCCGAGCCATATTTCGCCGTACGCGAAGGCATGCGTTGCAGCTCCTGCCACACCAACAGGAACGGTGGGGGTAAGCGCACCGATCTCATGTCGGCTCACGCCCGGGAACTCCTGCACTATCCAGATTTCCTCGGCCGGTTTTCGAATCCGGGCAATTACTTCAACGGTGAAATCAATCAGTATGTCAGCGTTGGGGGAGATCTCCGCACGAGCGCAACACTGGTTTTCCAGGACAAGGGTATCAACGGCTCGGTTCACAATGACAAGGCGTTCCGCTGGCGGTTGAATCAGACGCGCCTCGATGTGACGCAAGCCCTGCTGTACGGTGAGATCCGACTGATCCCCGAATATCTCTCCGTTTATATCGACCAGCGTTTCCAGTCGACGACAGACACTCGTGAGGCCTTTGTGCTGTTCAAAGGACTGCCGTGGAACGGTTACGTGAAGGGTGGTCGCTTCTTCCTGCCCTACGGCCTTCAATTGCAAGATGACGAAGCCTTCATCCGGGGCGGACGTTCGTACGGCTCGAGTTCCGCTCACACGGGGTTCAGCTTCGATCTCCAGGAAGCCGGCGGTGAAATCGGCTTCGAACCCGGCCCTTTCAGCGCCGTGGTGGCGGTAACCGATGGCACACCGGGAGATAACAATGTCAGGGTTTCCGGCACCGCTTTCACCCTGCTCGATGACCTACCCGTTCTGGGCGCGATCCTCATCGGTGGATCCTTTTCCTATGTGGGGACGCCAGGGGGAGACACGCGGCTGCTCGGTGTGTTCGCCGGGACGAATCTCGGTCCGGTCACTCTCCTGGCCGAGGCAGATTTTCGCGGCGACAAGGCACCCGGTACGCAGGGCCGGCATGCCGGTCAGTTCATGTCGTACGTCGAAGCGAACTATTTGCTGTTTCGCTGGATGAACCTGAAGCTGGCATTCGACTATGCAGACAGTGATGGCCGTATCGTCCGCACCGTGGACGGGCAATCTGTCCTCGATCTGGCGAATGACAACGAAAGCCGCTTCAGCATCGGTCTGGAACCGTTCCTGAATCGATTCGTCCAGCCGCGGATCTTCTACCGGGTGAATAACGGCGTCAAATCGAACCCCACCCACAACCAGAACACGCTCCTCCTCGAAGCACACGTCTTTTTCTGAGATCCGCGAGAAAATTGCAGACCTGAAAGGTACAGGCGGAGTGAGATTGCTCTTTCGCCAATCCCCTCCGGCGTGACATGGGTCAGCGGCGAAAGAAGTAGAAGAGCAGGCTCAGAACAATGCTGAGCAGAAGGCTCGTGGCGATCGGGAAGTAAATTTTGACGCGCTCGGTCTCGTAGGAAATGTCGCCTGGCAATCGACCGAGCCACGGAATCTTTCCGGCGAGCAGGAGAAGCGCACCAACAACGACGAGGACCATTCCCGTGAGGATGAGGATCTTTCCAGGTTCAG
>CAZEWD010000114.1:0-9215 GCA_964515725.1 uncultured Binatia bacterium (SeqCode) | reverse complement strand
ATAAGCTCAGCGCCCACTCTGGGACTGAAGTGGCGGAGGGGGCGGGATTCGAACCCGCGGACCCTTGCGGGTCGCCGGTTTTCAAGACCGGTGGTTTCAACCGCTCACCCACCCCTCCGTTACGACGAGGTCGATCCCTAACATTCCCGGCTCGGACCGACCACCGCATGATTCTGAAAAATTGCCATCTCGCGTCTACGTCTGCCAGCCGGTAGGCTACCCTCGTTTTATTCATGGAACTGGAGTACGAAAAGGCGATGAAACGACTCTTTATGGTCCTGCTGTCCGTTCTTGCCGCCGCCGCCCAGGCGCAGCAGCTTGCACCCACGTTGCCTGCATCGGACCATTCGATCGATCAGCGTTTCCGTCAGGCCGACACCAACGGGGACGGTGTGATCAGTCCGGCCGAAGCGCGTGCTGCCGGACTGTGGTTCAAGAACGATTTCAGCAGCGTGGATACCGATCGTAGCGGCACCGTAACCCTGGCTGAAATCGCGGCAGCTCTCAGTGCCCGACTCACCCGCTCGATGTCCGAATTCGACGCGGCCGACCTGGACCACGACGGGCGTCTCAGTGAAGAGGAAGTGCAGCGATCCCCCGGTATCCTGGATGCCTTGAAACCCATCCGCCGGGAATCGGAAGGGATCAGTCGTCCGGAGTATGAGTCGTACACGCTCGACCGCATCTACCGCAGCACCGATCTTCCATCCGTGGCACCGAATATCATCGAGAAGAAATTCTAGGAGACAGGCACCCGTTCGAACCATCCGGATCAATGACTCAGGAATCGGCCACACCCACAAGGCCGTCGAATGGTATCTCCACAGGCAGTGATCCACAGGAGTCGAAGAAGTTCTCCCGAGTTCGCCGGCAGGCGCAAGACGTGGCATGAATTGACACTGCCCACGCCGCCAGATCAATGGTGCCGCAGTCAATCGTCATAGGCGGCGAAGAAAGAGGTGCAACGATGGCTGGAAGCTACCGCATCTTCGGTTCTGAGATGTCTCCCTATTCCGTCAAAGTCCGTTCATATTTCCGCTACAAGGGTCTGCCACACCGATGGATCGTGCGAAACGCCAGCAGCGAAGCGGATTACCAGCGCTTCGCCAGAATCCAGATCATTCCGCTGGTCGTTGCTCCCGACGAAACCGTACAGCAGGATTCGACCCTGATCCTCGAAGCCATCGAGTCCCAGCACCCAGACCCATCGATTCACCCCATCGATCCGATCGCCTCGTTCATTTCCGCCCTCCTCGAAGAGTTCGGCGACGAGTGGGGCAACAAGTGGATGTTCCACCTCCGCTGGGCGCGAGACGTCGATCAACAGAGCGCGGCGGGGCGGATTGCGTATTCATTGATACCCGACGGGGATGAGGAGCAGGTTGCCGCGATGGCGGCGATGATTCGATCACGCATGATCGATCGAATCTGGTTCGTCGGCTCGAATCCCCAAACCGCACCCCAGATCGAGACTTCGTTCAAGGAAGGAATCGAACTGCTGGATACGCACCTTGCGGTGCGGAAGTATCTTTTCGGCGGCCGTCCGTCTTTTGCCGATTTCAGTCTATGGGGCCAGGTTTATGAAGCATGGACCGATCCGACGGCCGGCGCGTTCATCGAAGCGCGAGCGCATCATCTACTGGCCTGGGTGCAACGCATGCTGTGGCCACGCAACGAGGGGGAATTCGAGTCCTGGAAGTCGATCGAACCCACTCTGGCGCCATTTCTGGAACAGCAGGTTGGACACCTCTTCATGCCGTGGACACAAGCCAATGCCGCGGCAGTCGAGGCCGGTCAAGCTGAATTCACTGTCTCACTTGCGGGACAGCCATGGAGCCAGAAGCCTCAGAAATACCACGCAAAATCCCTTGCGGCCTTACGGCAGAAGTATGCTGCCATGCGCAACACAACTCATCTCGATGACGTTTTGCGGCATACCGGCTGTCTGGACGGCTTGCTCGGTGGTGACTGAGGGCGCATCCTTGTAGCACTCACGAATTTTCTCCCACAACATCAGCAAATCACAATCGTTCGAGCATTTGCGGCAAGTCGCGCAATGATCGTAGCTCCCCGGAAGGACGCATGAGTCCCTCGGGATACGGCACGCCCTCCGCATTGATCCAGACTGCGGCGAGACCAACACATTGCGCGCCAACAACGTCTTCCGGCACACTATCGCCAATGAACAGAGCTTCCTCGGGCCTCAATTCCATGCGTCGCAGGATCTCATTGAAAATCGCTGGGTGCGGCTTGCGTCTCCCGAACCCGTCGGAAATGAGGATAGACTCGAAAAAACCAGCAATCCCATGCTCTTCCAGAATCGACTGCGCCGTGGGCTGATGATCGAAGTTGGAGACCAGACCGAGCCGATAGTCCTCTCGCAGCGCTTCCAGGATTTCGACATGGCCTTCGGGCCGGCGTACCTGGCCCGCAAGATGTCGCATGTGCTCGGTCGCAAGCCGAGAGGCGACTTCGACCGCCCGTTTTCCGTCGATGCCCAACCGATGCAGCGCCCGACAAAATTTCTCGGGTGAGGAAACCTCGCGATACTCCGGAGCGTGATCACGCTGGATCTGTCTTGAAACGGAGATCAAAGCTTCCCGGAAGGCATCGAAGTCCACCTCGGGAAGTCCCGTGTTCACGGCATCCTTCAGCCACGTCATGGTCATCAGCCGTCGTATCCGTTCCGCCCCCGGATTCGGGACAAGGGGCGCGAAGTGCAGGACGGTTCCGAAAAGATCAAAGAGGATGGCCTTGAAGCAAGCCACGGCGCACTACAGCCAACGCTTCCCAGATCGGGAAAGCGACCTGGACGAAAGATTTACGTACTTTGATCGCCGCTTGGGGCCGGCGGGCGCCCCACCGCCGAAACAAGGCTGCCCCCAGATTCTTTCGGCCGAGACGGATGCCGCGGCGCGCAAGGATCGCCGGGGGCACATGCCAGACAGCACGCCGGGCCACCCGGTCATCGAAGGGACCGCGCCGTGATCGCTACCACCAGTAAACCACCGAGCAGCACTCCGCCGTTCAACGTCACCGCAAGCTTGTGCAGACGGTCGAATTCCAACTTGACCTCAGGAACAACCGAACCGCCGTGTAGTTGCAGGCGTAATGCCGCAACACGTGGTTGGAGCACAAGACCTGCATAGAGGGTGGCCGCCAGCATGAGGGCGACGAGTCCGGCGCCGAACAGCCACTCCGCGCGGCGCACCATGCCGGTTGCAAGGTACATTCCCCCTGCCAACATGATGATCCCGCAGACATAACCGGCGGTGTAGTAGATGGGGAAAATGGACGATACCACACGGCCTGCATCGGCCGATGGCAGGCTGCGAAAGACAGCCGGAGCACCGATGAAAGAGAAAAAAACCATCTCGCCCACCCAGACGACTTCGGCAAACAGATAGAGAACCCGTATGAAGCTGAACATGGGCATCCCGATTACTGGAGGCAACGAGGATCGCCCCGCCCTGGGTCGATCGGCCGCCGTCCTGCGAACCCTTCTTCCATCGTGTGATAATGCGTGATTTCTTTCTCACCGTATTGCCAGCACAGGAACACGACCTCGCCTTCCATCTCGCCCGGAAAATCGACAAGTCCGAGGTCCAGCCCCTTGAACTGACCGCCACAGGCTTCGATCTCCCCCAACAGCCTCTCGATCTCAGCCGCTTCTGTGCGTAACTCCGGCCGTTGTTCGAGGAGGTCGCTCGTCGATACTGCTTCGACGGGCCAGCCGGCTGCCGTCGCAACTTCGGCCACGGCGGCGCGAAGCGTGCGGCCGTGGCGCTGCATCTGTTCCATGATCAACTCGAGCCGGGGAATCATCTCGTTCACTTCAGGGATCGTAAACACCCTCTGGCGCGCCACAGTCGACCTCCCGATACTGCCGTTTCTCCGCAGTAGTGAGATCACGGACCCCTGTCAATCGGACACCACATCGCGACGGACAGGGCATCCGGACCGGAGGTGGACGGAGGGCAAATGCCAGTGGCTCGAAGTTGCCCCACGGCTCCGGCCGTTACCTTGTCTGGGTAACCAATCGGTATTACCTACTGAGCCATGAGTGCATCCGAAGACGATCGCGAAGAAACCAAGAAACATCGGTTCGCCAGCTTTGAAGAGGATCTCAGCGACGTCAACGTCCCGGGAACCCTTCCCGTGCTGCCACTGCGTGGTGTCGTTATCTTTCCGGCAGCAATCGTGCCTTTGCTCATCTCTCGTGCCAGCTCACTGCGCATCGTGGAGGAAGCCCTTGCCGGAGACCGGATGTTGGGCGTGATCGCTCAAAAGAACCCCGAGGAGGAGAATCCCACGCCCGGTTCTCTGTACACGCGTGGCACCGCCGGCCGAATCCTCAAGATGCTCAAATACCCCGACGGGAACATTCGTATCCTCGTGCAAGGCCTGCAACGAATCGAGACAAAAGTATACACCCAGGTGGATCCATTCTTCCGGGCGGAAATTCGTCAGTTGAGCGATATCGTACCAACGGACGAAGATTTGAGCACCATGCAGACGCACATGGTCAGCCAGTTTTCCAAGTACGTCTCGATGATTCCCTACCTGCCAGACGAATTGCAGGTCGTTGTCACGAACATCAAGGATCCCGGCCGCGTCACGGATCTGATCGGCGCGAACCTCAACATCGGATTGGAAGAGAAACAGGAGTTGCTCGGCACACTGGAAGTCAAGCAGCGGATGGAGCGTTTGGCGCTCATCCTGAGCCGGGAGATCGAACTGCTCGAACTGGGCCATAAAATCCAGTCGCAGGTCCAATCCGAACTCACCAAGAATCAGAAGGAATTCTATCTGCGCCAGCAGATGAGGGCGATCCAGAAAGAACTCGGTGAGGGCGACCCGCGTGGGGCGGAAATCGACGAGCTTTTCCAGAAAATGGAAGAGGCCAAGCTACCGCCGGATGCCCGGAAAGCAGCAGAAGCAGAGCTGGAACGGTTGCGTATCATCCCACCGGAATCAGCGGAACATACCGTCGTACGGACCTATCTCGAATGGCTCGTCAATCTCCCGTGGGCTGTCTCCACGGAAGACAACCTCGATATCCCCCACGCCCGGTCCGTACTGGACGAGGATCACTACGATCTCGACAAGATCAAGGATCGTATTCTCGAATTCCTCGCCGTGCGGCAATTGAAGCATGACTCGAAAGGGCCGATTCTGTGTTTCGTCGGCCCCCCTGGCACGGGTAAGACCTCCCTGGGCCGCTCCATTGCCCGGGCTCTCGGACGCAAGTTCGTGCGCCTGTCCCTCGGCGGTGTCCGAGACGAAGCGGAAATTCGCGGCCACCGCCGTACGTACATCGGATCGCTCCCCGGCCGGATCATTCAGAATCTGCGCAATGCCGGCTCCAATAATCCCCTCATCATGCTCGATGAAATCGACAAGCTGGGAGCGGATTTCCGTGGCGATCCCGCCTCAGCACTTCTGGAAGTCCTTGATCCCGAACAGAACCACACGTTTTCGGATCACTATCTCGACGTTCCGTTCGATCTCTCGAAAGTGATGTTTATCACCACGGCCAACCTGCTCGACCCGATTCCGCCGCCGTTGCGCGACAGAATGGAGATCATCGAACTGGCGGGTTACACGGAAGAAGACAAACTCCACATCGCGGAACAACACCTCATCCCGAAGCAGCGCGGCGAGAACGGACTGACCGAGGAACACATCGTTTTCACCCAGGAGGGGTTGCTGCACGTAATCCGGCATTACACGCGGGAGGCCGGCTTACGGAATCTCGAACGCGAAATCGGCAGCCTGTGCCGTAAAGTGGCACGCGCTGTGACCGAAGGGCGCTCAGAGCCGACAGTGATCGATCCAGCCCGAGTGCACGAGTTGCTCGGCCCGGAGCGCTTCTTCTCAGAAATTGCCGAACGCACACAAGATCCCGGCGTTGCTGTCGGCCTGGCATGGACGCCGATGGGCGGCGACATCATGTTCATCGAGGCCACCAAAATGACCGGCAAGAAGGGCCTCACGCTGACGGGACAGTTGGGCGACGTGATGAAGGAATCGGCACAAGCCGCCCTCAGCTACATCCGCTCGCACGCCGAAGCGCTGGGAATCGCAACGGACTTTTTCGAAAACCTGGACATCCATGTGCACGTCCCCGCTGGCGCCGTGCCCAAGGACGGACCATCGGCGGGAGTGGCGCTTGCAACTGCCCTGACGTCGCTGCTCACCGGACGAGTTGTCCGGCACGACGTGGCCATGACGGGCGAAATCACGCTGCGCGGCAAGGTCCTCCCCGTTGGGGGCATCAAAGAGAAAGTCCTGGGTGCCCGTCGTGCAGGGATCATGACGGTCATCCTGCCGAAACGGAACGAAAAAGACCTCGAAGAGATCGCCAAATCCGTGCGCAACGAGATGACTTTCCTGCCGGTCGAGAAGATCGACGACGTCCTGAGCGTTGCGCTCGAGCCGGCGGAGCCGCCTCCCTCGCCGACGGCTGCGGCCTGAGGGGGAAAATGCATGTTCGTCGTAATGGCGACTTCCGAAGTGGCCCCCCTGGCACGCACGGGAGGCCTGGGAGACGTCCTGGGGGCATTACCCCCAGCCCTGCGACAGCACGGCGTGGAAGTCGCCGTGATCATGCCCTGTTACAATGCGGTCCTGCAAACGGGGCGGAAGTCCGAACTTCTTCCGTGGACGCTGCGCGTCCCACTGTCGGATCGCATCGTAACGGCAAGCGTCCGCCGCTTCCATCTCGACGATGGAACTCCCGTCTACGCGATCGAAAATGACGTCTACTTCGCGCGACCTGAAATCTACGGTCCGGCCGGAGGTGCCTATGCGGACAACGCCGAGCGGTTCGCCTTCTTCAGTCGCGCCGTGTTGGCAGCGATCGAATGGATCGGCCGACCCGACATCGTACATTGCCATGACTGGCCTACTGGCCTGGTGCCCGCTTTCCTCCATGCGGATTCGTCGCGTTATGCGGAGCTGACCCCCATCCGTACCGCACTCACCATCCACAATCTCGGATACCAGGGAGATTTCTGGCATCTCGATTGGCACCTCTTGAACCTCGACTGGCGATATTTCCGCTTCGACGCAATCGAGGCCTGGGGACGCATCAACTACCTGAAGGCAGGCATCAGCTTCGCCGATGCGATCACCACCGTGAGCCCCACCTACGCGCGAGAGATTCAGACCCCGGAGCTCGGCCAGGGGTTGGACGGTGCGCTGCGCGCGCGCACTGGCGCCCTGACGGGCATCCTGAACGGGGTCGATTACAGTGAGTGGTCCCCCGAACACGACCCACACATCGCATCACCTTACTCCGCAAAAGATCTCAACGGCAAAGCGATCTGCAAGAGCGCACTGCAGGACGTGTTCAGATTGCCACGTGATGCGCGTGCGCCCTTGCTGGGCATCGTCACGCGGCTTGCCGAGCAGAAAGGGCTCGATCTCCTGTTGCAGGTAGCTGCTGCGATCGCTGAACGCGGCAGCCAACTCGTCGTCGTCGGACGCGGAGACCGGCACTACGAGCGTGAGCTGAGCGCACTGGCGGCGGCGCATCCCCGTAACATCGGGGTGCAAATCGCCTTCGACAACACGCTCGCACACCAGGTGGAAGCCGGGAGCGATCTCTTCCTGATGCCGTCACGGTACGAGCCGTGCGGACTGAACCAGATGTACAGCCTGCGCTACGGGACGATACCCGTAGTGCGTGCAACGGGTGGACTCGATGACTCGGTGATCGATGTAGATGCCGAACCGGGAAGTGGCACGGGCTTCAAGTTCGGCCCCTACTCCAGCACAGCATTTCTCTCGGCCATCGATCGGGCCCTTGCGTGCTATGCCGACGCAAAACGCTGGCAACCACTCGTCCGGCGAGCCATGCAGGCAGATTTTTCCTGGAACCGCTCTGCCCGCGCCTACATCGCTGTCTACGAGAAGTTGCTCGGCCACTGATCGGGCGCGCCAACCCGCTGTCGTGGTTCGTCGGCCCTGGGCAACTTGCAACGGCCGGGCGCCTCGACAAGATCGGCAACTGATACGTCCATCGAGAAAAAGAGCAGCACGCCCTCGGGGGTCTTGTGCTCTGCCAGCTCGGACGCCGGGTAACACCGCTTCAACACAGCGAGGGCGCGGGGCAGCGGTGCCATGAGAAGGAAGGTCACCGGGCGATCCGTGGCAATAGCGGCAGGCACTTCTTCCGCCTCGATGCCATAGTGATCGGGGCAGAAGACATCCACGAATTCGGCCTCGGTAAATCTGTCGGAGCGCGGGAAGATATAGAAACGGCGCCCGTCGCAGTGTGCTGCAAGGTAGCGGAGCGCCATCGGCCACGGAAACGGTCTGCCATCTCCGCGCACATACTCCACGAAAAACAGACGGTAGTTTTCCGCTCCGAGCCATCCGGCCAGAGCGAGAATCACCAACATCCGAACGAGCGACCGGTACCAGCGCCGCCGTCCTTCCGTTACAAGGAGTGCACACCCTACCGTATAGCCCGCCAGCAGGAAGATCGCCGGCATCGCTGGAGCAAATCTGTAGGACCCGCGGGGCGAATTCGTGAAGGCCACACCAAACACAAAGGTCAGAACGACCCCGGCGACAAGCAAGAGTGGCTCGGGCCGTCCTGACAGGAGGGTTAGGACGATCCCTGTCAGGAACACGACCAGTGTGCCGCGATCGAGAAGGCCCGATGGAGAGAAGTTGAGGACCGCCACCTCGGCGCGTTGCGTCAGCATGCGCGAACTTTCCCACAGGTTGCGCTCCAGCACCTCGTGGAACGTATCGACACGGTAGCGATCCCGCATCTCCCGCAGAATGGACGGATGCGTGATGAGGATCTCGCCCGAGTGTTTCACCAACCCCTTCGGATCCATCCGGACGAGCAGAGGCGTCAACACCAGTAGGACCCCCAACAGGAAGATCCCTGCCTGACGGATCAGATCGCGGATTTCGACCCGTTCCAGCCGGCCGGCCACAACGAAGAACAACGGAACCAGCAGAAGCAGGATTCGAACGGGAAAGTAGAGTTGCAGCGCCAGACCACACACGACCCCTGCGAGTGCCAGCCGGCGGTGGCTCCGCTCCTGGATCCCTCCGATGATCAAACAGAGGACCAACGGTGGGGCAAAGGACGACTGAGCATAGGGAAATCCTGTGCGGCTGTTGTGCAGATGCCAGAACGCAACCGCCATGAAATAGGCATCCCGGGGCACCGGGAACTTGTCATCGCCATT
>CAZEWD010000113.1:8346-9261 GCA_964515725.1 uncultured Binatia bacterium (SeqCode) | reverse complement strand
CAACGGCAACGCCAGGCCCCTTCATTGACGTGGCACTGACGCAGATCAACGAAAACCTGTACACCTGCAGCAACGGCACCATCCGTATTTCCGTACGCAATATGGGCACGGGTAGTCGCGAACAGACGGTAGGTCCGATCATCGTCAGCGACACCCTGCCATCGGCATTCACATACGTGTCCTACAGCGGCGATGGCTGGACCTGTTCCAACGCGGGACAAGCCGTGACCTGCACATACCCGGGAATCCTGGCACCAAACCAGGAGGTGTTCGTCAGCATCGTGGTGTTCGTTGCCGAGGCGGCGTATCCGACCATCAACAACATCGCCACCGTGGATACGTTGTATGATGGCAACCCTCAGAACAACAGACAGAACAAGCCGTACACCGTCTATCGCGGTGCTACACGCTGTGATTCGGCTACACCGCCACCCGTTCTCACCCCGGGGAACCCGACTCCCACTCCTCCGCAATCGACTTCGACAACGAACCCGACGCTACAGTTGCTGGGTAGCCGGACTCGCCAAGTGGGTTCGGCAGCAAGCCTGCAAGCACGCATTCGCAGGATGACCGGACCAGCAACGGTCGAAATGGAACTGCCAGAGGGCCTGGGACTTTTCACCAGCGTGCCCCCGCCGTCTGCAGTCGTTGGACAGCGGCTGATCTGGGAATATCCGGCAACGAGTGTACCCATGTCGGCGTCGATCTCCGTGCGGGCTTCGATTGCCACCACCGTCTCGCCCGGAACGACACTGAACGCCCGGGTAAAGGTCAGTTCGACCGGTGGCAGCGCCGAGGCAACGTGGCCAATTCTGGTGAAAGCCGCGCCAGCCAGGCTTGTGACGCGACCACTTGCCGTAGCGATATCGGGCGGCAAAACGGTCAATCCCGGCAGGCCGGTGATCTATAGGGCAA
>CAZEWD010000113.1:0-8336 GCA_964515725.1 uncultured Binatia bacterium (SeqCode) | reverse complement strand
AATCTCACCACCGGACCGGGGCGGCTCGAAGTGATCCTGCCCGGAGAGTTGGGCAATCTGGCCAGAGTGAGTCCAGCAGCCCACCAGCAACTGGGTGGCCGGCTGGTCTGGGAGAACATTCCCGCACCGCAGACGATCCTGACCTTCCAGCCGGTCGTTGATTCACAAGCAGTTCCGGGTCAACTCTTGCAGATCCGTGCCGTGGTAACAGACGGCGCAAATAACACAGCGGAACACGTTTTCGACGCAACAGTTCGCTGACCCTCATTCACCCGCCACAGCCACCATCAGGCAGGCGAGACCTTTCAGAGCCTCGCCCTGCCTGATGGTGCGGACCCCCGAGGGAAAGGGCATCTCCCTTCCCCACCTTCCAGAAGATCCCAACCTCATTACCACCCAGTGACATCGCGCGGTTGCGCAGGTCTGCCGTGCTCACTACACGCGACGGATGTCGCGACGCCAACGCCCACGGAAAGCGCCTTCTCCCTCCCGTGTGATGCCATGGGCGCTCGTCGCGGCAGTTGGAAGCAGCGCGTTCGTTGTGCGTCTCGCCTACGTCTTGTCGATCCAGGGCAGCCCTTTTCTGCGCAACCTGCAAACCAACGCCGCACGCTACGACGCATGGGCGTTGCTCATTCTCACAGGCCATCCACCCCCACCACCATACGATCAGGCGCCCGGTTACGCCTATCTGCTCGCTGGAATCTATCGGCTTTTCGATCATAGCATCCTGGCAGCGCAGATCTTCCAGTCTGGCCTCGATGCGGCCGCCGTCGCCGGCATCGTGTTGCTCACGCGCCGTCTCTCTTCTCATCGCGCGGCCATCCTCGCCGGGACGCTGGCAGTGCTTCATGGGCCGCTCATCTATTTCTCCGGGGAACTCGTACCTGCGACCGTCACGTTCAGCGCACTGACGGGCGCGGCGACGGCCGCCGCCTTTGGCCGTTGGCGAATCACCGGAATCCTGTGCGCCCTCGCCGTCCTGTTCTGGACCGAAAGCGCTCTCGCCTTGCTGCCACTGGCGTGGATGGCGCAACGAAGACATGGCGTCCGAACCCTCCTGGAAACAATCTCCCCCTCCGTGATTGTCTACGGCACCGTATGGATTCTCGGTATGTGGCAGGCCCACGCATGGGTGCCTCTGAACACCGGAGCAGGATTGAATCTCTGGCTGGGTAACAACCCTTACGCCGACGGGGTCAGCCCGTTTGTGGCGGGTCCGTTGCGAGCCACGGAGGAACGGATCAGAGAAGCAGCACAAAGGAACTCGATCGTTGTAGATCGATTGTTCGCGGCGCAGGCTGCCGGCTTCTGGCGTGAATATCCGGCTCAGGCCGCCGCCCTTCTGTACAAGAAGTTGCGGTGGACGTTCAGCGCACAGGAGTTGCCAAGTACGGCCGACCTGAACTGGCAGCTCTCGTACAGTTGGCTGTTCAAGATACCAGGCCTGCCCATCGGCTTCGGGTTCCTCCTCGTCTGCAGCGCGGCGGGACTGGCGTATGGAAAAGGCCTCGGGAAAGAAAGAGCCGTTCTCCTCGCACCCACGGCGATCGGCCTGGTGGACTGCCTTCTCTTCTTCACGAACGGACGCATGCGATTGCCGCTGGCGATTCCACTCCTCGCACTTGCCGGCCACGGCATCGACCGTCTCTGGTGGGCGTACAATCGCCGGCGCAGAGCAAGAAAAGACCTGTATCGGATGGCAGCGGCGATGGCGGTTGCAGCCATGCTCGCCTGGACCAATCCCTACAAGATCAAGACCTATCGCGTGGCACACTTCGAAGCGAATGCAGGAATCGCCGAGTACGAAGCAACGCACTACGCGGAGGCGATACGCCATCTGCGAGTCGCTGTGGAAATGGAGCCTGGAGGCTCAACGGCCTGGATCTACCTCGCACTCTCGTTCGAACGGCAGCAAGCACCGGCAGCGGCAGCCGAGGCCTTCCTCAACGGATTGGAGCATAACGCCGATCCCGAGGGTGACTTGCGTGAAATGGCTCTGCGTTTCTTCCGGCGCCACAAACTCCCGGCGACGGATCTGGAGACGTACCTCCAGAGTGCATCGCCTGACCTGCGCGCGGCGCTGCGCCAGCAGATCCTCTCGGAACTGCACGACTGATCCGCAGTGTCATCGGATCGAGGCAGCGCGACTTCTTCTCGGCATGGTCCAAAGCTATTTCCGGGGTGCGGATCAGAATGGGCGGCTCTTGTGGAACCCTACCGCGTTCAACGGCGGCTTCTGGATACGCCCGCGGACATTGGTTCACCATAGGGGAAAGGCATGTATCGGCGGCTCGCGGGACAGCAAAACGATCGCAGTCCGGCCGGGCATCCCGGCGCACCGCGAACTGACCAGAGAGGGGCCTGGTCACGTGCCACGTTCCATTCGTTTCGCAGCACGGGCGGAGTGGCGCAGCGCTCCCGCCGCACTTCCGAAGCGGCTCGAATCCCCGTAAACTCCACCGCATGATGGCCGTCGTACTCGCTGCGGGGCGCGGCACCCGGATGGGCGCGCTGACTGATGATACTCCCAAACCGTTGCTCCGGTTGCAGGGGCATCCGATTCTGGAACACATTCTTCTGGGACTGCGCGATGCGGGCATTACCGAAGTGATCCTCATTGTCGGCTACCGCGGAGACCAGATCGAAGCGCGATTCGGATCCGGCAGCTCCCTCGGCCTGAAGCTCCGCTACGAACGCCAGATTCAACAGGACGGCACGGCTCGCGCCCTACTCCTCAGTGAGACCGCGATGGGCGGGCGGCCGTTCGTCCTTTCCTGGGGGGACATCCTCATCGAACCGCACGAATACATCGATCTCATCGAGACGTTTCACCGCACAAAACCGGATGCTCTCCTGTCCCTCAATCCGGTCGACGATCCCTGGCGTGGCGCGGCCGTCTACGTAGACGAGCAATTCCATGTGACCCAACTGATCGAAAAACCTCGACGCGGCACTTCGGCAACGCACTGGAACAACGCCGGCATCTTCGTCTTTCAGCCTCTGGTGTTCTCGTACGCAAAGGAGCTGACACCCTCGGAGCGCGGCGAGTACGAGCTGCCACAGGCAATCACTGCGATGATCGCGGAAGGACGCGATGTCCGAGGGTTTCCACTCCACGGCTTCTGGAGCGACCTCGGAACGCCGGAGGACCTCTCAACGGCGGAAGAGAAATACCGGGGCCGGCCACACATGCCATGATTCCCACGAGCGATCGTTTTCAGGCGCCCTTCGAACAAGAGCGGTGCCAGCGCCTTCTGGGCACATACGAGTCCGAGTTCGGCACGCCGCCGCAATTCGTCGTGCGCGCCCCTGGCCGAGTCAATCTGCTGGGGGAGCACACCGACTACAACGGTCTGCCCGTACTGCCGATGGCGATCGATCGTAGCGTTCTCATCGCAGGACGCGTCCGTGTGGATCGTCAGGTGCGTGCCCGCAACACGGCCCAGCAGTTCACGCCACGATGCTTCGAACTGGCGGAGAGGATCCCCCCGTACGCTGCGGCAGACTGGGGGAACTACCTGAAAGCAGCGGCGCAAGGGCTGCAGGGCGCGTACGGTAAGGGCTTGCGCGCCGGAGCCGATCTCTGTGTCGACGGAAACATACCGAGCGGCGCAGGGCTGTCATCCTCCTCAGCCCTGGTGGTAGCTGCTGCACTGGGTTTGCTGGCCGCCAACGAACTCGAGGTACCCTTCCCGATTCTCGCCGAGATTCTGCCGGCGGCCGAGCAATACGTCGGCACATTGAGTGGGGGAATGGATCAGGCCATCAGCCTCCTGGCGCAAGCCGGACACGCCTTGCGCATCGATTTTTTCCCACTGCGGCAACGTGCCGTAGGAATGCCCGAGGCGGTGCGAATCGTCGTGTGCGACAGCCTGGTGACGGCGGAGAAATCCGGCGCAGCGAAACAGGCCTACAACCAGCGAGTGATCGAAGGCCGTCTCGCGTGTCGAATCCTGGAGACGCTTCTGGGCACGGACCTGCCAGGCAAGCTTCGAACCTTGGGAGACCTGGTCACACGGGGTGCCGGACGCCCACTCACAGAATTTCTTGATCTCCTCGCTGCCCGATTGCCCGATCGTGCTCTCACCCTCGACGAAATCACCACCGTCGTTGGCACCGGCCGTACGGCGTTGCGCGCCAGTTGCGCCATCCCCGACGGTCTTTGCGATTCTTTTTCGATCGTACGCCGGGTGCGCCATATCCTGACCGAGGCGAGGCGCGTGGAACAGGCGGAAGTGGCACTTCGCCGGGGTAATCTCCATGAGTTCGGCCGCTTGATGGACGAGTCGCATGCAAGCTGCCGCGACGATTACGAAATCAGTTGCACCGCGATCGAAGAGCTGATCGGCATCGCGAAACGCGCGGGCGCCCTGGGCGCCCGGCTCACAGGCGCCGGTTTCGGGGGTTGCACGGTGAATCTCGTGCGGAAGGAACAGCTCGAACCGTTCGTGCGTGCGTTGGATGAATCCTTCTACGCCAGGCATCTTCCAGCAGACGCCACCCCAGCAGACCACCGTTTCGTGTTCAGCCCACAGTGCGGCGCCGAGATCCTGCGCGTTTGACAGCGCCGTTCGTTGCGCTAACTGACAACATGTGAACTCCGACGAGATGCGGCGGCGGCTGGAACATTTCGTCGCCCAACACCTGAATGTCGAGAGCGTCTCCATCGATGACTTGCGACGTCTCCCGGGTGGGTCTTCACGAGAAACATGGTTCTTCCGAGCCTGCTACACGAAAGGCGGCACCCACCACACCCTGCCGCTGGTCCTGCGCCGCGATCCACCGGGATCCATCCTCCGGGGCCAGCGGCGCGATGAATTCCTCCTCCTGCAGGCGGCAGGCGCTGCAGGTGTTCCCGTTCCACGAATGTACTGGCTGGCCGACGAGGAGGAGACTCTGGGCGGCCCCTTCTTCCTGATGGAACATGTCGAAGGCGAGACCCTGGCGCGACGGCTACTACGCGACCCCGAATATGCACAGGCTCGTGAGGCGATGACCGCCCAACTGGGAGCCGTCCTGGCAGCGATCCACCGGATCGACCGGCAGGAGCACCAACTCCATTTCCTCGGCGAACCATCGCCCGGTGTGGCGCCGGCACAGGAGGAGATCGACCGCTACGAGATGATCTACCGCGCGATCACTCCCGATCCCCACCCGGCCTTCGAACTTGCCTTCCGATGGCTGCGTGAGCGCATTCCACACCCGGCGGGATGTGCCGTCGTCCACGGGGACTTCCGCATCGGGAACGTCATCTTCGGCCGGGAGGGAGTGCGCAGTATTCTCGACTGGGAATTGGCGCACGCCGGCGATCCCATGGAAGATCTCGGTTGGATTTGCGTGCGCTCCTGGCGCTTTGGGAATGATGACAAACCGGTCGGCGGTATCGGAGAACGCGAAGAACTGTTTTCCGCCTACGAAGGCGCTGGCGGCTTTCCCGTCGACCCTGAACAGGTCCGATTCTGGGAGATCCTGGGGAATCTCAAATGGGGCATCATGACAATCATGCAGGCGAAGAACTACCTCGACGGTCATGTGCGTAGTGTCGAACTGGCCAGTATTGGCCGGCGAACGGCGGAGACCGAACTGGAACTGATGGACCTCATGGAGTGAATGCAAGATGCGTTCTGGACCCCACGTCTGGATCTTTCTCGTCTTGGTCGCCAACGTGTCGAGCGGTTGCGGGGCTCTTTCGAGGAAAGAGCCCCTGGCCACATCGTTGCGCGAAATCGTGCCGCACAATGACCGCGATCACTTCGTCTACCTCGTCGAACGGCCCACTCCGGAAGGTTTCAAACCGAGCGGAATGCAGGTCGAGCATGTCTCCAAACTCGAAGGCTCCGGAGAATTCGAAGTCACACTGAGCGAGGACGGTATGGCCACCGGCCGTGTCCACATCCGTGACGACGGCAAGACGCTGTGGCTCGTGGCGGAAGACGACTACACCCGAGGCGTGCGTATGTCGTATGATCCGGCACTCCCGTATCTGAGCGTGCCACTCTATCCGGGAGAGGTGCGCAGCAGCACCTCGGTCACGATGCGACGCCTGGCCGACGGCCAGTCGAGCGGTCGCATGCAGGTCACACAAGTGACCGAAGCGAGCTCGGCCCCAGCCGGGCAGTGGCTCACCGGAGCCTACGCGCGCGCCGTACAACTGCGCACCGAGCGCACCGTGCTCAGCAACGAAGGCAATCTACAATTGAGCAGCGTGACGCTCCTGGTCCCCGGGATCGGCGAGGTAAAATCCGAAGGCGGGATCAACGGCGTGCCTGCCATGCGGCGCACCCTCGCCTGCGGCACAGTGGCCAACCGTTCGGTAGGCGATTGCCGTGTTCTTTTTCCGCGCCGGTGAGTCGCTATGCAGGACCGTCCTACCATCGATGAGTTGCTGAGGGCCGTGCGGGAATTCCTCGAAACCGACCTCACACCCGTTCTCGAAGGAACGAAAAAATTCCATACCCGCGTAGCGGCCAACGTGCTCGCGATCATCCAGAGAGAACTGGTGAGTGAAGAAGGGCAATTGCGGCGCGAGTGGGTCGATCTCTCCCGCATTCTCAGTCTCGACCCGGCGCTTCCGGCCACATCCGTCGAACTCCGGAAAGAACTCCGGCGGCGCAACAAAGCGCTCTGCGAGCGCATCCGGGAAGGGCATTACGATACAGGGAGTGCACGGGCAACGGTCTGGCGGCATGTTCGGCAGACCGTGATCGAAAAACTCTCGGTCAACGACCCGAAAAAGCTCAAGGGTTCTGGCGAGGCGTGATCCCAAGCCAGACTGCGGACCAGACACCGCATCCTGCCACGGGATGGGCAGACTCAAGCCGGTTCGGCAAGGAATCCACTCAGCGTCGCGTTGAACGCCTCGGCGCGTTCGAAATAAACGGAATGCCCCGCCTGCGGGATGCGTACGAAACGCGCACGGCGAAAATACCCTGCGGCTACCTCAGAGACGCGCGCCGGGATCACCACGTCCTCCTCGCCGGCCAGGAACAGAACGGGAAGGTCGATATCCGCCACATCTGCGGGAGTCGGCGCACCCGCTGCCGATAACATGCTGCTCAACTCCTGCAGGGAGCGGCTCGGGTTCAGGTCGTGAATCTGAGAGTACAGAAAGTGCATGGCCGGTTGCTCTCGCGCCATCCGCTCACCGGCAGCCGGATGAATGCCGGGAGGAAGCTGAGTTGCTCTGAACTCATTGGCCCAGGCACGCGCAATCTCCTCCGACACCAGACCGCCATGCGTGCCGCAAAGGACCAGCTTCCGCACGCGCTCCGGGTGCTGAATCGTGTATCCAAGGCATGTCCAACCACCCATCGATTGCGCAACCAGAGAGCAGCGTTCAATCGCCAGATGATCGAGGAGCGCGCCAAGGTCGCCAGCGAAGGCTGCGCTTCCCGGACCGTGCGGCGCCTCTATGGATTGACCGAAACCACGATGATCGAACGTCACGCAGGTGTATCGGTCGCCAAAAAAAGGAATTTGCTGCCACCACGACAGGTGGCTGCCCCCAGCGCCGTGCGCCCAGACGAGAACCGGGGCTTCCCCCAGACCCCGGCCATGAACCTCGTAGTAGAGATCCGCCTGATCGCGCGAAATGAATGGCATGCGGCGGCTTATCGCAGAAAAGCTCTGAGCGTCAATGTAAAGAAACGGCGCACGGGCTTTGCGCCGGCCACCGGCCATGGGTATCAAGACACATTTTCAGGGGAGTGACATCCATGACAACGCATCCACCACACATCGAAGGAACCTGTGATCCGCGATTCAACATCGTACGCGAGGCGTTTGCGCAGAACTTCGCCACATTTGGCGAGACGGGCGCCGCTCTCGCTCTGACCGTGGACAATGTCCCCGTGCTCGATCTGTGGGCCGGCCACACGGACGCGGAACGCTCGCAACCGTGGCAGCGCGATACGATGGCCAATGTTTTCTCCACCACCAAAGGCCTCACGGCAGTGTGCGCCCATCGCCTCGTCGAACAGGAAAAGCTCGATCTGGACGCTCCTGTTGCGCGCTATTGGCCGGAATTTGCGCACAAGGGAAAAGACAGCCTTCCGGTACGGTATCTCCTGAGTCATCAGGCAGGGCTGCCAGCAGTGCGCCGGCCCTTATCCCTCGAGGATCTCTTTTCCTGGGACACGATGACCGAGGCGCTGGCGGAGCAGGAACCCTGGTGGGAACCAGGAACACGGCACGGTTATCACGCGCTCACCTACGGTTGGCTGGTCGGCGAGGTCATCCGGCGCGTGAGCGGACGGACCGTGGGCGAGTATTTTCGGGAGCAAATTGCGAAGCCCCTGGGACTCGACACCTATATCGGTCTACCCGAACAGCTC
>CAZEWD010000112.1:0-9285 GCA_964515725.1 uncultured Binatia bacterium (SeqCode) | reverse complement strand
CTCCCCGACGCCCCTGCGGCACAACTCGATATACCTGCCTTCCTACGGCGCAGTGCCGGCTGATAACGGAGTTGTCATTTGACGAGTACGCAGGACCGGTGCATCGTGCCCGGTCCTGCGTCGTTACGGATCGAGGCTTTCTGCGCACCTCTTGCTCTCCCAGCTTGCAAGCAGCGCGAGGGCCGTGCCCGGACCCACGGCGTACCTCGTGGACTGTCTGTGCAGTCTGCCGCCCCGTCTCTCCCGGTCTGGTGTTTATTCGCGGGCGGCCCCACAGAATGTTTCCAGTATGTTGCGTAACAGGAAGTGCCCGGGGAGGGCCGTCCTCCGAGCCATCCTGAAGCGGCGTTTTCAGGATGAATCCAAGAACGGGCCTGTTGGCGGGGCAGCACGCGTGAGGCGCAGGTGTCCTGCTTGGTCCGCGAGATTTGCTCCCTTCCGCCTCGCCGCTATAGCTTTGCCCCAGGGTGAGATGTGTCTGCATGGTCAGTCGAAGAACGGGCTCGAGAGCGACGGAGCCGGGAGAAGGTCCTGTTCCCCAGGAAGCAGGCGGGCGATCTGCGCGTCTGTCTGGTCTATCCGAATCGCTACGCCGTCGGCATGGGCAATCTCGGCTTTCATGCCGTTTACGAAATCTTTGACCGCCATCCCAGTGTCGTTTGCGAACGTGCCTTCCTGCCGGATGATGACGAGCTGGCACAGGTACAGCGTGGGGACCTGCGTAGCCTGGAAACGTTTGCAAGGGTGCAGAACTTCGACATTGTCGCATTCTCGATTTCCTTCGAGACCGACTATTGGCACGTAGCAAGACTACTCGACCTCATCGGCGTTCCTCTCGTTGCGAGTGAACGAAACGGTCACCCTCTCGTGATCGCGGGTGGCCCAGCGGTCTTTCTCAATCCGGAGCCGCTGGCAAATCTCATCGATGTCTTTCTCATCGGCGAAGCGGAGGAGATGCTGCCGGAGTTCCTCGATGTCGTGGTTGATGTGGGGCTTGCCGACCGCGACACATTGCTACGGGAGACAGCAGTCCGTGTCAGGGGTGCCTACACACCGTCGCACTATGAACCGGTGTACGAAGGGCCTCACACTCGCGAATTCCACAACATCGGCCCTGGGCCGGACACCATCGAACGGCGTCTCATCTGGGACTTGAACCGGTATCCGACTGCGACACGTATCATCTCTGATGAAGCCGTATTCGGTGACATGATGCTTGTCGAAGCGAGTCGCGGCTGCCAGTGGGGCTGTCGCTTTTGTGCCGCCGGGTACATGTACCGGCCGATCCGGACACGGGGAACCGAAACACTTCAGACGACTGTCGCACAGGCGTTGGGAGAACGTCAGACGATCGGTCTGATCGGCGCCGAAATGGCCAGTGTTCCGGGAGTCGATATTCTCTCGGAAATGGCAGCCTCTGCGGGTGGGCGCTTGTCTCCATCCTCTCTCAAAGCAGACTGCGTAACTCCACGGTTGGCACAGGCGTTGCGTGCCGGGCGTAATCGCAGTGTGACGATTGCTCCTGAGGCGGGTTCTGAACGTTTACGCCAGGTGATCAACAAGAACCTCACCGAGAACGATATTCTGCGTGCCGCCGATCTGCTCGTCGGAGAAGGAGTCCCTGACCTCAAACTCTATTTCATGGTTGGTCTTCCCACCGAACAGGATGTGGACATCGATGCGATCGTCGACCTGACGTCTCGTTTGCGGGAACGGCTTGGTTCCGCAGGGAAGGATCGATCGCGTATTTCGCGTATCACGGTTTCGGTGAATCCCTTCGTCCCGAAACCATGGACCCCATTCCAATGGGAGCCGATGCGTCCGATTCCTGAATTGAAAAGCAAGTTCGCTCGTCTTCGACGGCTGATGAGCCGGATCCCCAATACAGCGCTTGAAGTAGCTTCCCCAAGAGACGGTTTTTTCCAGACTCTTCTCTCGCGCGGTGACCGGCGTATTTCGCACTTTTTGCGTGCCGTTCATGAAGCGGATGGCGACCGTTGGGGTGTGATCCGGAAATGGCAGCGTACCGGGCTGGGTGACCTTCCTCCTCCGGAGGCGTATGTACATCGCGAATACTCGGAGGACGAACGGTTTCCCTGGGACTTCATCGATCATCGCATCAAAAAATCGTATCTTTGGGTCGAGCGACGCAAGGCGATGCAATCACGCCAAACGCCACCCTGCGATACCACCACGTGTGTTACGTGTGCGGCGTGTTGAGAAATGCTGCCCCACTATTTCGAGGCCAAACGAAATCGTTCGTCGATTGGCTGTGGTATGGAGCTCCATACCGATGCGGAATCGTGGCCCGGACCGATCTTCGGTGACCGGGATCTCGAACTCTAAAATACGAGTTTTCTGGGAGTACGACCATTGAATCGTCGCTTCCCACCCCTACCGGTCTGGCTTGCACGTCCCAACCGCTGGGACATCGTTGCGGGTTCGATGGTCTTCGGTCTCCTTGCGTTGATCCTGATCGCAGTACGCGGAATGCACCTGCCGCTGGAGACACTCGAGGCGAGCCCCATCACACTCGATCCTGTGTTTCTACCTGTATATGCCGTGCGGACCGTCGTTCGTATGTTCGCAGCACTGGTGCTGTCTCTCGCCTTCACCTTCAGCATCGGCACACTGGCGGCCAAGAACCAGCGTGCGGAGAGAATACTCATTCCACTCCTCGATATCCTGCAATCTGTGCCAGTGCTCGGGTATCTATCTTTCACCGTTCTGTTTTTTCTGAGTCTCTTCCCGGGTTCGGTGCTGGGCCCGGAATTGGCGGCAATCTTTGCAATTTTCACCAGCCAGGTCTGGAACATGACCTTCAGCCTCTATCAGTCGCTACGGACTGTACCGCAGGATCTGCAAGAAGCCGCACACTCGTTCCATCTCTCTGCCTGGCAGCGTTTTTGGCGTCTCGAAGTGCCGTTTGCGATGCCCGGACTGGTATGGAACATGATGATGTCGATGTCGGGCGGCTGGTTTTTCGTGGTTGCGGCAGAAGCGATCACGGTTGGTCCGCACACCATCGCTCTACCCGGCATCGGGTCTTATGTCGGTTTGGCGATTGCGGAACGTGATCTTGCTTCCATCGGGATGGCGCTCGGTGCCATGCTACTTGTCATCGGTTCCTACGACCAACTCATGTTTCGGCCTCTCGTGGCGTGGTCGGACAAATTTCGCATGGGAGAGACAGCCGCGGTGGAGACGCCACGCAGTTGGTTGCTGGTGCTGTTCCACCGCACACGGTTGATGCGCAGCATGGGCGCGCCTTTGCAATATTGCGCGCACGCGATCGCCATGTGGCGTCCCAGGTTTCGGAGGCGCATTCTGCCTCTCTCATTCCTGAAGAGGGCCCGGGTTGGAGATGCGCTCTACCATTCCGCCCTGGTTGTTCTCGGTCTGGTAGGAGCCGGACTCACCTTCTCGATTTTGCGTGAAACCGGTACGGCTGAAATCCTCCACGTGTCGCTACTGGGATTATTCACTTTGTTACGGGTTGCTGCCCTGATGGTTTTCGCGTTGGTGGTGTGGGTGCCGCTTGGCATCCTGATCGGCTTGCGCCCGCGCCTGGCCGAACGGTTGCAGCCAGCGGCACAGTTTCTTGCCGCCTTTCCCGCCAACCTGCTCTTTCCGCTTGCTGTCGTTGCCATCGTGCAACTGCAACTCAATCCTGAGATTTGGCTGAGTCCTCTCATGTTGCTTGGCGCGCAGTGGTACATCCTTTTCAATGTGATTGCGGGCGCAAGCGCGGTTCCGCACGATCTCGTCGAGGCCGCACAGAGTTTCCATGTGCGCGGGTGGCTGTGGTGGCGCAGGGTGATGCTGCCAGCCGTGTTTCCCTATGTCATCACCGGCGCGCTCACCGCCTGGGGCGGCGCCTGGAATGCCAGCATCGTAGCCGAGGTGGTGCACTGGGGGGAAACCTCTCTGGTTGCAAGGGGGCTCGGTGCTTACATCACCGTTCATACCGAGGCCGGAGATCACTCACGCATTGCGCTCGGTGTCATCGTCATGTGTCGGTTCGTCGTCAGCTTCAACCGATGGTTCTGGCGGCCACTGGACGATGCCACGTCGCGACGATTTCAGGTGTGAGAGGAGAAGTTTTGGCTCCGGAGACAGAATCTGTGCTCGAGGTCGAAGGTGTTCGCAAAGTCTTTCCGAAGGCTGCAGGTGATCTGGTAGTCCTGGACGATATCTGTCTCTCCGTACGTTCCGGAGAGATCGTTGGTCTGTTGGGACGCTCGGGTTCTGGCAAGTCGACATTGCTGCGGGCCATTGCGGGGCTGATGCCGGTGACTGCAGGACGTGTTCTCTACCGTGGGACACCGGTCTCTGGACCGAGCCCTGGCATTGCGATGGTTTTCCAGAACTTCGCCCTGTTTCCCTGGCTCACCGTGCTCGGCAACGTGGAACTGGGCCTGCACGCTCTGGGTGTACCCGCGCGTGAAGCGAGCCGGCGTGCTCTTGCTGCGATCGATCTCATAGGTCTCGATGGTTTTGAGACGGCCTATCCGCGCGAGCTTTCGGGCGGTATGCGCCAGCGGGTTGGCTTTGCACGAGCCCTCGTCGTCGAGCCAACGCTTTTGCTCATGGACGAACCGTTTTCGGCTCTCGACGTGCTCACAGCAGAAACGTTGCGTAGCGATTTCCTGGATCTTTGGCTTGAAGATCGAATGCCGATTCGTGGCGTCCTGATGGTGACCCACAACATCGAGGAGGCCGTCTTCCTGTGTGATCGGGTGGTCGTGCTGGCAGCCGATCCCGGGCGTGTCCAGGCCGAAATCCCGATCCACCTGTCACATCCACGGGATCGACTGTCGGCCGCGTTCCGTCAGGTTGTCGAGGAGATCTATACGGTGTTGACGGCACGACCTCCAGCGATGGCGCGTCCCTTCAGCCCTCCTGTGGCTCGGCATTTGCGGCATGTTTCGACGAACGTTCTGGCTGGACTGCTCGAGACGGTTGCCGATGCCCCTTATGAAGGGCATGCGGACCTGCCGGAGGTTGCGGAGGATGTACAACTTGAAGCCGATGAATTGTTACCGGCAGCCGAAGTGTTGCACATGCTGGGATTTGCCGAACTTGCTGAAGGAGACCTCATCCTGACGCAAGCAGGCCGGGATTATGCCGAGGCTGATACGCAGGAGCGTAAACGGATGTTTTCCGAGCATCTTCTGAATTGCGTGCCGCTCGTGGCACACATTCGAAATGTTCTTGCGACGCGTCCCAATCAACAGGCGCCACGGGTGCGCTTCGAGACCGAACTGGAAGATTACCTCAGCGAGGATTATGCGCGGGAGACATTGAATGCCGCTATCGAATGGGGGCGATACGCCGAACTCTTTGCCTATGACGATCAGTCCGAGTGGTTCAGTCTGGAGGATGTCACCGCGTGAGCGATCCGGGGTCCAGCCGTGTATGAGTCGGCTCTTTGCCGGGTCATAGCCGTGGTAATTTGGCTCGGCGGGAATTGTTGTGCCGCATGTGCATCCTACGCGTATCCGTGCGGTGTCGAATCAGACGGTGACGAATCCATGGGTTCGAATTCATTGTCTTCGGGGTAATGGGTTGATCGCCCGCTCCCGCTTCGGATACGAGCGGTCATGAGCTGCAACTGACGCAGGGGAACGATACAGGTGTGATGGCGATATGATCCTGGGACATGGCATCGATGTGGTCGATATTGCGCGTATCCGGATCGCACTGGAGAGACCGCGCACGGGTGAGCGGTTCCGGGAACGTGTCTTTACGGCGATCGAATCGGAATATTGCCGGCGGCAGCACAACGCTTACGAGAGTTTTGCCGCACGCTTTGCTGCGAAAGAGGCAGTGATGAAAGCCCTTGGATGTGCGTGCGGGTGGCGAGAGATTGAAGTCCATCGGAGTGACGGTGAGCCGTCCGTCCGGCTGCACGGCCGCGCTGCCAGGCGGGCTCAGCAGTTGGGTGTACGGCGGATTCATCTCTCTCTCAGTCACTCGGGTACCGTCGCCATGGCCAGTGTGGTGGCTGAGGATTGAGAGTCTGCCCCGACCTGCGGGGGAAACTCGTGCCTCCTCGCGGTGAGACGAACTTCCACGTTTCTCTTACGTGGAGCAGGTGGCTGGGGGTCTCTTCACGTGCGTCCTTCGTGGGTGCGCCGTCGTGGGAGAAGGATGAGAATGGCAACGGCCCAGACGCCAAACACGAGACCCAGTATCATCCAGAGATTCTTCGGGTAGCCGTTATTGTGGGCGAAGACCCGGCACATGATGCCGTCGAGGATGTGCACGAGGAGGACGGTACGGACGAGCGTTGCTGGATCCATCGGCGGGGCCAGGAGGTAGAGCCCGCTGGCGTATCCCAGAAACGTTGTCCAGCTCACGTCATGTCTCGATCGGCAGACCGCCGTGGCACGGCCATCGATGGCTGATGGGATTTGCGCTCCACGCATTCATCCACCAGCACCCGTCCCGATCAGTGCTCGTGGCATTTCTGAATTGCAGAGTGTCCGTCCTGTACCAGTTGACCCCCACCGTTCTGTCACTATAAGGAATGCCCATGTCTGCCAAGTCTCAGAAAGCCCCCAGGAACGTCGTCGAGTGGCTGGTCGCACAAGGCGGAGCCACTGTGACACAGGTCATTGAAGAACTGTTGAGTCGCCCAGGTGTTGCCGATCAGGTATCGAAGGTCGCGCAACGCGCCGTCAAGACCAAGGGCCGGGTCGATAAGAACGTGGAGACGGTCCTCCATCTCATGAACCTGCCCTCGCGAGCCGATTTCGACAAGCTGCGAACCAAGGTCGAGCACCTCCAGGGCAGCCTGGTAAATCTCAATATGAAGCTCGACCGGCTGCTCGCCGCGAAAACCACTGCGCCGAAGAAGTCGGGTGCGTCCCGGGCCTAGAAAGCTGAGTTTTATCTCGCTGCCGGACAAGGCTCGGAAATGATTCCTGCGGGCAGGTGGCGGTAAAAGAAAACCGGGATTCGAACAGGTTTTGGATCTCGTGTGTAGAGTGCCGGGAAACCTGTTGTCTCGTGCACCGGCGAAGGGCAGAAGCCATTCGCACGGTGATGCATTCGTTACGTTTAGCTTGCCGCCTTTTCTCGGGTGCTTTTTCGACCGGTGAGCTGAACGGCGAACTTCTTCAATCCTGCAATACTGGTGGGCGCATCGTTGGTTGCTCGCACCGTCGCCAGCAGCGGCAGACCGGTCTCCGTGCGGAGTCGCATCAGTGCCATCTCATCGCGACGTGCCAGTTCGCGCAATTCCCGGTAGTTCCGCCAGAGTTTGCGTTGAAGAGGTGGGAGTGTCGCGAGGTCGGCAGGTGGCTTCATGGCGGGTAGCTCGATGACCCGATTGGCAATGATGCCTGCAACGGGATATTTGCCTGCCGCAAGCTCTTCATGGAAGCCGATGGTCGTCTCCACCGTACGCGGTTCCGCCGAGGTGACAAGAACGAACGCCGTACTGGGTGCGTGCAGGAGTTCGGTGACCTCTTCTGCTCGTCGGGCAAAGCCGTCGAGCATGTGTTCGAAACCGGAAATGAAGTCTGACAGGTCGGACAGCAGATCGAGTCCCGTCCAACTCTTCAAGGCGTTCAGAAGGGTGGAGAGCACCACCCGAGCCGCTGCAGAATCGCCCAGGCCAAGGATCGACCCGGGAGATTTCAGGACACTGACGGCCCGCGTAGCCAATAAGCTCAGCAGTCGATTAAATACTGCCAGCAGGTCTCGGATATGGGCGCTTGGCGGTGTGTCGACCACGATGAGCTGATAACGATGGAGATGTGCCAACTCGTGCAGCTTTTCCATCGCCATGTACTCGGCTGACCCGGCCAGTTCATTGGAAAGTTCGTGGTAGAGCCGGTTTTGGAGGATCCGTTCCGCGGCTGCCTCGCTGCCCGCGAACCGGCGGACCAGATCGTCGAACGTTCGCTTGGTATCGAGAGCCAACGCGTCGAAATGGATGTTGTCAGAATGATTGATCTCCACGCGGTGCGGATCGGCGGAAAGGCCCCCGAGTCCAAGCGCATCTTTCAGACGCCGCGCTGGATCGACGGTGATCACGGCTGTCTGCCGGCCTCGCAAAGCGCCTGCCAGCGCGAGCGCCGCCGCACTGGTCGTCTTACCCACTCCGCCGCAGCCGACGCATACGATGAGTCTTTTTTGCAAGAGGTCGTCGATCGTCGTCTCCGAGTCTGCCGTTCTGGCCATCTTTGTCATCCTCAGAGAATTCCGTCTCGTTCGAATGCTCGACTCAAGGTCCGGCCCATACTGCGGAGATCGTCTGCCTGGATTTCCGGCGTGAAGGCCTGCCGTAGCAGGATCGGTGTCACGCCCAGTGCTCTTCGCAGATGGCCGACGTGACGTTCAGCCTCCCTCCGTGTGTCGATGGCGAAGCGGGCGGCTTCGTAGAGCGGACCACCGCCCTTTTCCTCACCAACCTGCGCGGCTTCGCTGCTCGAGAAGTTACGCGGAAAGACTCGATTGACGATGGGGCGTGCCACGCGAAGGATCAGATCATCGGTCAACATTTCGTGTGCCTCGATCGTCTCCCGGACAACCATTTCCTCGGCGAGACTGACCAGAACGACTGCCGTTCGCCGCCGGTCTCCGAGGAGAGACAGGAGCCGCCGTGCTGCTTTCCCCAAGGGCCCCGCGGGTACCATCGTTGCCAGATTGCGTGGTGTCCGCAGCAACTTGACGGCGTGGCCCGTAGCCGGGCCGTCGATGATCACCATGTCATAACGGCGCCGCCGGCTCATGAAGCCTGGCTCCACCCAATTCAGAATCCGTTCGAGAAGGAGAAATTCTGCAAGTCCCGGGGCTGCTGCCATGAGCGCGCTGAAGGTCGAACTGGACAAGAGTCGATCTGCCAGCCACTTCACGCGTAGCAGGCGTGAGAAGTAATCTTCGACGAGATCGCGAGTATCCGTCTGTACACCGAACAGGTCGTCCTGTAGCTGGCGCGGTGTTGTTCCGAGACGCCGCTGGCCGAAGATCTGCGCCAGACTGCCGTCTGCTGCGGTTTCGATAATCAGTGTCCGCTGCCCCTGTTGGGCGGCGTGTAGCCCGAGTGCGGCGGATATCGTCGTTTTGCCAACGCCGCCTTTGCCGGTAATGAAGAGAACTCGTGCTTCACGCATTGTCTGGATGTAATCCGTTACGAGTTCTCTCGCAAAGGGGTTACTGCTCGGATTTGTCCGTGCCGGAGGCAGTCGCCTGACTCAGCTTTGCCATGTGTGCGAGATTGTCACTTCTCACGAGGATGACCCACCCCGATTCTCACGGGATGACCCAGGGCCC
>CAZEWD010000111.1:1958-9335 GCA_964515725.1 uncultured Binatia bacterium (SeqCode) | reverse complement strand
GGCTGCCATTCGATCGGCGTGAACGTGAGCTGACCGTATCCAACAACGAGATGCAGCCATTTCACCAGACCGGGTTCAACCTCGTTGGGACCTTTGCCACCGGGAAATGCGAAGCCCTCGAAGCCGTTGTAAACGGTCAATGCGCCGGGCCGCTGCGCCGGGCTCGTTCGCGCAGCGACGAGAAATTCGCCCGCATCATTGAAGATCCGCACCTGCGAATCATCGCTGATTCCCCTCGCGCGCGCATCGCCATCGTGGATCAACACGAACGGTTTTCCCCGATGTGTTTCGAGAATCACAGGATTGGTCATGTTCATCGCATGGACACTCCAACGGCTGTGACCGCTCCAGAGTGCAAACGGGTAATTCCCGCCCATGGCCGGCGGGGCCTTGTGAGTCGGAAGATCCTCGCCTGCCTCCCGGTACCAGGGATGGTCGATGAGAAATTGTGCCCGTCGCGTCAGTGTCGGGTAGGGATGACCCAGTTCGACGTGGTTGCGCAGGGGACAGTGTGTCTCGTTGCGCGGAAAAGGCGAGGCCTGTCCCTGAGCAAACGTCACCAGACCCCAGTTTGCATAGCGGCTGAAGCCGTGCTGCCGGAAAGTCTCCAGGGTGGTCCCCGCAGGTAGATTGCCTATGGCCACGGCGGAAGCCACCATATCGCTGGCAACGGTTTCATCGTCGATCAACGCTCCGTTGATCGTGAAGTTGTCCCAGAGCTGGTCGTAGCGACCTACGATTCCGTTCCGATCCACGTAACTTTCCAGACCGCGCTCCGCGGCGCGCCCGGCAATGGCACGGCAGAGAGAAGCCAGCACCTCCCACTCGGAACGAGCTTCGCCGGGAGGCTCGGCAACCGCATCCGACATGGTCAGGAACATTGTCCAGGGTGTCGGCATGTTGAACGTGGTCTTTTCGTGGTGCTGGGTTGCCGGCAGGACGATATCGGCATGCATGGCCGTCTGCGACATCCGGTAGTCCATGCACACCACCTTCCTCAGTTGTGGCCACAGATGATCGAGGACCACGGCGCGGCCGCCCCGGCTGCGCCGCACGATGTTACCTCCGATTTCCAGGAGAACACGGGGTGGCGAGGCCGGCCCGGGTTGAGCTGCGCCACCCCACCCGTTTGCCGCGAGCGCTTCGTCGAAATACGAGCTGAAGCTGCGCGTCATGCCGGGATCGTTCCACTCGCGCCGATCCCACCGCTCACGGTAGCCCATGTGCCAATACCAGAAGAATGCCGGCGGACTCATTGCCGTGGAGGGTCCCATCATGCGCCAGAATGCATTGACGGCGAGTTCTTCCGTGAGCGTCGGATCTCCCGCCCGGAGAGCTCCGGTCATCTGGGCCAGCGAGTCGCGCATTTCGATGGCGCCTTCGGCGCCGGCTTTCACCTTGGCCATGGCAAGCGTGTTTCCGTCAAAGAGTGACGAACACCAACCACTCGTGCCGGTGCCCTTCTTGCCCCAGTTCCCGGTCAAGCCCAACAAGAGCATCATCGACCGTGTCATCAGGTCGCCGTGGAAGTGTTTGGTCACACCTGCGCCCAACATGATCCGGGTCCGACCGGCTGCCACCTTACGGGCAATCATGCGGATCGTCTCCGGATGGACACCACAGAGCGGGGCTGCAGCCTCGGGTGTGTAGTGCGCATCGAGATGGCGTCGCAGCCGCGCCAACAGAGGTTCCACCACCACGGCTTGCCCGCCGGCAAGATCGACCTCGATCGTGCCATCGAGACACGGTGCGAAGCCGAGCAAAAGACTGCCAGGATCGACTGGCGTCACACCCGCCAGCGGGTGCGCATGGAAGAACCGGTCCGTGCGACCGCCAGCCTGGATGTGTGCCTCACGGAGAAATTCGCCGGTGTCCTGCCGCACCAGGAAGGAAAGGTCGGTCTGCGACCGAATGAACTCGAGATTGGCTCGATTCTCGGAAAGAATCACCTGGCACATGGACAACGCCAGTGCGGCATCCGAACCAGGTTCGACCGGAATATGGAAATCGACGTGGGTGTGAGACGGGCTCACGTCCGGTGAGATGAGCACCAATTCTGCGCCGCGATAGCGCGCTTCGAGCATGAAATGGAAAGCCGGAATGGCCGTGTAGGCCGGGTTGCAGTGCCAGATGAGGATGCAATCGGAGTGGAACGCATCGTCGACGGAGTTGGCAAAGTGAGACTTACCGAACACCAGATGAAACCCGGCGAAGAAGTCGTTGATCGATCCGTTCACATCGAAAGCGGCGCCTCCCAGAACGTTCATGAAGCGCGCACACGCCGGCACCACGCTGATCTCCGGCGACACCTCGTGCACGACGGACAATGGACCGATCTCGGCGATGGCATCGAGGATCGCGTCGGCAGTTTCCCGCAGGGCCTCCTCCCATGAAATCCTCTCCCAACGCCCTTCACCCCGTTCGCCCGCACGCCGCATCGGATAAAGGATGCGATCAGCCGAATCGAGCTGGACACTCCAACTGACACCCTTCTGGCAGCCCATCGGATTCATGTCCGGCACGCCGGGCTCGACCGGTTCGAGTACGCCCGCAGCCTCTTCGCGGATGACCTTGCCGTTCTTGACGACCACGAGCATCGGACAATTGGTCGGATAGCAATCGACGCAGTGTGTCCCGAAATAAACACCGTCCCAGTCGTTGTAGCGGCGGCGATACGCCTCTTCGGTCCGATTCATCGGTTCCCCTCCGCATCCTCCCCCGCACACCCCACCGCCTTGGACGGAACCGTGATCCGCGCGGGTGGATTGGTGAATGGCCCGAACAGATCCTGCCAGCGATAGACGATCAACGTTTCGAGAATTTCCGATCTGCCTCCCGCACGCACCAACGCCAGTTCGGTTCGAAGTCGATCGAGAGCGATGTGTACCTTGGGCCCGAAGAGGGATTCCAGATATTCTGGCGGAATGCGCGGGCGCTGCAGATCGATGGAGCGGTCGTCGTTGAGCTGGTATGGCGACAGGGGCGGCACATAGAAGACATTGGGCATCGTCCCATATTCAGGGTGGAGAGGCAGCGCCACCTGCCATGTGCGCACGAGCTTGTGGATCGGTCCATCTGCATCATCGAGGTAGCCGACGAAGACAAGCCGTCCGGGGCATTGGCGCGCACAGGCTGGAGCCACGCCCTGTTCCAACCGCGGAAAGCACAGGTGGCAGTGTTGCGCCACGTTGCGAACATGGTTGAAGTAGATCTTCTTGTACGGGCAGGCCCGCATGCAGGCTTGCGCTCCACGGCAGGCGTCCTCATCGCGTAACACGATGCCGTCCGCCGGACGTTTGTACATGGCACCGTTCGGGCACGCATCGACGCACGCCGGATGCGTACAATGATTGCACAGACGCGGCAGATAGAAGAAGTAGGAATTGGGGAACTCGCCGCCGCCCTGATCTTCGTCCCAGTTTGGGCCCCAGGACGGCTTGCTGCCATCGCTGCAACGCGGGGCCAGCGACACGGACGAGCCGTTCCCACCGAAAAACACCGCCTCGTGATTGAAGGACCAGCCCCCTCCGAATTCTTCCTGGCTGGGCAGTTTCCCGAGCACGACATTTCCGGCGGCATCATAACCGCCGCCCATTTGCTCCCAACCCTTTGGCGTGCCCTGCCCCGGCTGTGTATTCACGGTACACCACCACTGGTGAGCTTCGCCGGGTTCACGCGTCCACGTCATCTTGCAGGCGACCGAACACGTCTGGCAACCAATGCATTTGTTCAGATCGAAAACCATGGCGACCTGCCGGCGTGGCACGGGCGATGGCGTTGCGCCCGTCGATCGCTTCTGCTGACGCCTCTTCCCTGCAGAAACCTGTGCATCCATGCGAGGCTCTATTCCATGGATCGACGATGGCCGTCGAATGGTATGTTTTGATAGACGTATATAGCCTCTCTATATCTCATCACAGGCAGGCTGCCCTCATGAACATCCGACAGATCCGTCATTTCGTGGCCGTGCTGGAGCATGGCAGCGTGCTGGGCGCAGCACGTGCCATTCACATCTCGCAGCCAGCGTTGAGCAAAAGCATCACGAATCTGGAGGCAGAGCTGGGAGTCCCGCTCCTCGAACGCAGACCCCGCGGTGTGTCGCCGACGGTCTATGGCGCGGCGTTCCTCAAGCATGCCCGCCTCACGCTCAACCAGACCGAACAGGCAAGAGCGGAAATCGAGGCGCTCAAAGCCGGCCAACTCGGGCACCTGCGGCTCGGGGTGGCCAACTTCGCCATCAGTATCTTGCCCGAGGTTCTCTCTCGGCTTCTCGCATCGAGGCCGGGACTCTCCGTCGATATCATCGATGGCACCTATGAAGGATTGGCCGAACTCCTCCGCGAAGGCGCCATTGACGCCTTCGTGAGTGGGCTACCTCCTTTGCACCAGGTAGAAGGTCTGATCCACGAGGAACTCCAGGGGACGGAATTCGTGCGTGTATGCCGTCCGGGCTACCAGCCGTTCTGCCAGCGAGACCTCGCCTTACGAGCGATGAGTGGCGCAAGGTGGATTCTTCCGAACCGCCCGCGGGCCATCCTTGATCTGTGGGAACTGGCATTCCACGAAGCCCGCCTCGTTCCGCCAAAACCAGCACTCGTGTCGGGGTCGATGATGTTCATCAAGGGCATGCTTCTGGCGGGCGACTTCCTGACGGTGTTGCCGCGTGACATCGTGGCACGGGAAGTGAAGGAAGGCGGTCTCGTCGCCCACCAGCTACCGGGGCCCTATGGGCAGGTCATGGAAGGGATTGTGTACCGGGCCGACGGCACCAGCCCGCCCGCATTGTTCGCATTGATCGAATCGATCAAGGAAGAATCGCGCCAGGCTACCTCCACGGCCACCTCGCAACCATCCCGGCCGCGCCGCCGCAAGGCGGTTCGCTGACCCGAAGGCGCGAGTCAGGCAGCAACCTGCCGCGCCCACCGTCTCGCTCCGGCGTCACCTCACGAGTCGCTCCGCCCCGACCAGGCGGTCACGCCGCACTTCTCCGTGGCGCGAGAGACACGGAGCGGTCCAGGAATACGCCCACCATGACGTTCCGGCGGGCTGGCGGGTTTCGTGACCGGAGCGCAGCCTTCGACGCTTGGTTGCAATCGACCGCAATCAGTCTCTAGAGGAATGTTGCCCATGTTTGTCAATCGAAACCAGACAACACTGAGGCGTGACTGGGGTTTGCACCGCCCGGCAATCCGCTTCGCCCTTGCTCTGATCGTCGGCCTGGCGCTTCTGACCTGGGTGGCCTCATTGCTCGTGTACCGGACAACACGCGGTTGGTTCGAGAAGGATGTGAATTTGCGCGCCCAACTCGCCGTGTACGGTGCACGGCGGAGTCTGCTTGCACACTGGCAACCAAAAAACAGTCGTGATCTGCGTGCTCTCCTGGTGGAGCTGACCCGTGACGAACGGATTCTGGCGGCCACGGCATGCAACCGCGATCTCTCCACACTGGCCAGCACCGTGGACTTTCCGGAACAGTTCGATTGTCGCGCCGTGGGTCCACACGTGCGCCAGGTTGGTCCCTCGGGTGTCGAGTTCGTCCCATGGAAAACCGTCACGTCCCTCCCTGGCGGCACCGTGCATGTCAGTGCGGTCCCTTTATTCGACCAGGAGGATGGGGAAGCAGAGGGCTTCGTCGTTCTCGTACACGACTTGAGCTTCATCGAACGGCGCGAAGCGAGCGTGCGCTGGTTTCTCATTGTCACCTTTGGCTTCCTGGCTTCGACAGCAGCAGCCATCACGGTATTTGCAGCGCGGATATCGTGGCGCGAGTGGCGTGGCGAACTCCAGCGTATGCTCCGGGGTGAAGCGCCACGCCCGCACTTCCATCCCTTGATGCAGGACGTACGAAACCTGGTCGAACGCATCGCCGCCGACCGGCAGACGGACAGCGAAGGGGGTGTGTGGACGCCGTTGCGATTGAAGCAGACCCTGAATCGCTATCTGCGCGGCGAAAAGATCGTCATCGTCGCCAATCGCGAGCCCTACATCCACGAACGCACACCCGATGGCGGGATCAAAGTCCTCCATCCCGCCAGCGGTCTGGTCACCGCGTTGGAGCCCGTCATGCGCGCGTGTTCCGGTGTCTGGATCGCACACGGCAGCGGTTCGGCAGACCGTGAGACGGCAGACGCAAAGGGCCGTGTGCGCGTTCCGCCCGAAGATCCATCGTACCTGATCCGCCGCATCTGGCTCACCCCCGATGCGGTGAAAGGATATTATTATGGCTTCGCCAACGAAGGGTTGTGGCCTCTCTGCCACATCGCCGACACACGGCCGATCTTTCGTAGTGATGACTGGAAACAGTACCAGATCGTAAACCAGATGTTTGCCGATGCCGTCGCAGAGGAAGCGGATATCGAGGATCCAATTGTCCTGGTGCAGGATTACCACTTTGCGCTGGCGCCGCGCTTGATTCGCGAACGATTACCCAAAGCAACGGTGATCAGTTTCTGGCACATCCCCTGGCCCAACCCCGAACGCTTCGGCATCTGCCCATGGCGCAATGAAGTGCTCGACGGTCTGTTGGGCAGCAGCATCGTGGGATTTCATACACGCTTCGATTGCGCCAATTTCATCGGTGCAGTGGATCGTTATCTGGAGTCACGAATCGATCGGGCGCAACAGACCGTCGTGCAACACGGCCGCTCAACGCTGATCCGCCCCTATCCCATCTCCACGGAATGGCCGGTGCACTGGCTGGCAACCACACCACCCGTGGAGGAGTGCCGGACAAAGGTGTTTGCCGAACTTGGTCTTCCAGCGAACACGTTGTTGGGGGTGGGAATCGATCGTCTCGACTACACCAAAGGACTCGAAGAGCGATTGCTGGCTGTCGAACGCCTCCTGGAGCAGACTCCCGCACTTCGGGGGCGGTTTACATTCGCACAACTGGCGGCACCCAGCCGGACCGAGATCGAGCGTTACCGCCAGTTGAGCCAGACCATTGAACAGATTGCCACCCGCATCAACGAGCGTTTCGGTTCCGATGGCTACCGGCCCATCGTGTTGCTGCGCCAGCATTTCGAGCCTCCCGCGGTGTATCGGTTCTATCGCGCTGCCGACCTCTGTTACGTGAGCAGTCTGCATGACGGCATGAATCTCGTGGCCAAGGAATTCGTGGCCTCACGCGACGACGAGCGTGGTGTCCTGGTGCTCAGCCAATTTACCGGTGCTGCTCGTGAACTGACAGAAGCGTTGATCGTCAACCCATACGATATCGATGAAGCAGCATCTGCCCTGGCCGCCGCCCTTGAAATGCCAGCGGACGAACAACGGGCCCGCATGCGGGCGATGCGCGCGTATATGGCGGAGTTCAATGTGTATCGCTGGGCTGGAAAGATGCTGGTCGATGCAGGCCGACTGCGCGATCGTGAGCGT
>CAZEWD010000111.1:0-1948 GCA_964515725.1 uncultured Binatia bacterium (SeqCode) | reverse complement strand
GACCGTTTCCTCCAGCCGGAGACATGAGTGTGCACACAGGCCAGGTTGGGAACTCGACTTTACTCCACGTAACAGGAGACGATGGAACACCTCACAACCGTTGAACCCCAGATCTTACGTGAATTGCGACAGGCTGAATGGCTGTTCTGTTTCCTTGATTTCGATGGAACCCTTGCGCCACTGGCTGCCGCACCGGACCAGGTGCGGCCGGTGGCCGGCACAGCCGAGCTGCTCAACAACCTGGCGGCACTACCCGGAACAAGGGTCGCCGTAGTCAGTGGTCGTTCTGTGGCTGATCTGCAGCGCTTCCTCGACGTCCCGGAAGTATACTTCGTCGGCCTGCACGGGTTGGAGATCCGCACACCGGGTGGAACAATCGAGTTGTCGATCGATGTGAATGAGTTGCAAAGAGTACTGCCTGAGATCAAACGGACGATCGAGCAGACGCTCGCCGGGCGGTCTGGTGTTCTGATCGAAGACAAAGGTCTGGCCATCGCATGTCACTATCGTCTGGCCGGACAGGTCGACGCGCAGGCTGTACGTGTTACGGTGGCAGCCATCGTGGACGAATATCAACGAGAGGGCGTGCCAATCACACTGCTCTCGGGGCACAAGGTCGTCGAGATCCGGCCCGCGGGTATCGACAAGGGGCGCACCGTCTGCCGTCTTCTGGAGACCTATCATCCTTCGGCAATGGCACTCTACATCGGTGACGATCAAACCGATGAGGACGCATTCCACCAACTTCCGGCCGATGCCATCACCATCCGCGTTGCACCACCAACGACGCGGACCGCAGCTCGTTTTCGCCTGGGAGATCCCCATGAAGTCCAACGCTTTCTCCTGGCCCTGATCGAACAGCGCCGCCCGGGAGAAAATCCAACGCGGGTTCAGGAAAGTTGAGTCACATGGCCAGCACCCTTCCCTCCACACCCAGGCCCTTTCGCTTCGGCACCAGCTTGAACCTCACGCTGTTGACGAATCGCCGCGCACGCGATCTGGCCGAGTTACTCGAACATCTGCGTGTCGTGTCCGGTTCGGTCATCTACTACCACACGCATCACTTTCTCGCCCAACATCAGTACCTTTCTCCCGAGCCGCCCAATGATTTCGCCTACTGGGTGACCAACTCGCTGCAGGAAGATCGGCTTGGAGAACAACTCGCGGCCATCGACCTGATCGGCTTTCGCACGATTCGTGCGTTACGAGAGCAAATCATTGCGGTGATCGAGGCCTACCTGGAAGAACGCCAGGAACTACGCACGGCTCCCGAGGGCGAAGAGTTCCATTTCCGTGAATCGGTCTCTTTCATCGTCCCCACTTCTCATACGGCAAGTAACCTGGCGGAATTTGCGGACTGCATGGAACAGATTGGTTTCGGATCTCTGTCGCTACACTTCTTTGACGCTCGCCTGCGGCTGGAGACGGGAGACAACGATTTTTCGGAATGGTTGAACGGAGAATTGAAGGAATCCCAACTGGCTCAGGCGATTTCGTCTCTCGATCCGTACACCTACACGTTGGACGGTTTACGCAAGGAGGTGGTGCGCCTGGTGCGCCGCCGTCTCCAGGAGTACAAGAAATGAGTCTGCTCGACCAATACGAACCTTTCATTGGGCGTGGGACACTCGATGAGTTGCGCCTGCTGGGGCAGCACCTCAGCAAACGTCGAATCGTAACGATCAACTCAACTGACGTGGGTGGAGGTGTCGCCGAGATTCTCAACCGTCTCGTACCACTGTCTCGAGAGATCGGGGTCGACATCCGGTGGGACGTCATCAAGGGAGGTGACGATTTCTTCGGAGTGACCAAGCGCATCCACAATGCCCTACACGGCAAAGCAGAGACCTTCTCCGCGCGTGACCGGAAGGTTTTTCAGGAAACCACAAAACGAAATCGTGCAGAGATGGATCTCGATGCCGATATCGTCTTCATCCATGATCCACAG
>CAZEWD010000110.1:311-9351 GCA_964515725.1 uncultured Binatia bacterium (SeqCode) | reverse complement strand
TTGATCTTTCAGGCTTTCTGCCAGATCTCGAACGGAAAAATCCGAGGAACTTCGGACTAAAAACAAACGGCCCGCGATTCTGTCGCGGGCCGTTTGTGTAAGTGTTCCTTCCCGGCTGAGTCTCAGGTTCCCGATGCGATCAGATGCGCGATCGTGAAGAACTCTTCGGTCAGGCCGGTCTTGTCTCCCTGGTTGAAATACCATCCCTGCTCACCGGGAAATTTGGCGCTGGGAAGGGCCGCCCGTGTCGCGTGGTTCAACTGGGTATCCACCATCGTGATGCTGGGTCCGAAGGGCATTTCGTCGGCGTACTCGATTCCAGTCGGGATGGCCTTTTTGCGGAAAGAGAATTCGTTGATCCAGACCTTCCAGAGCTGGCCGGCACGGTCGTGGATGTCGCTGAAGGCGATCAGGTACGTTTCCTTGTCGATGTACAGGACACGTTTGCCGTAGGCGTACTGGGCCTGTTTCGGTGTGCCCTCAACGACCCAGGCCTTACGCTTCTCCCAGGTGTCGCAGAAAACGAAGTCGCCTTTTCCCGGGCAGTACTTCACCGGGTACTCTTCGGCGTGGAAGGACCCGAGGATTTCCTTTTCGCCAAGAAACTTCCAGGTGAACCAGGCCGTTTGACCTGCATAGCCGCCGTAGCTGTCGACGTCCGTGTCCTGGCCGAACAGTGCGTCGGAACGCTGCGCTCCCGAAAGCCGGCGTACGCGGCGCAGAGAGGGCATGTAGAGCCACGTATCATCCTGGCGATCCGGATCGAGGTAACGGATGCTGGTCAGTCCCACCCCTTTCAGGTCGAAGGGTTCCAGGATCGGGTGCAGGGAGGATTTCCCTCGCACCTTGTCGGGGTTGGGCAGAGAGGGTTTCGGATCAACGATGACGCGACCGATGTAAGACAGGGCGCGCAGGTGGTCGAGGATGTAGTGGCGCTCGATGCCCATCCCGCCCGAGTCACTCAGCGGGCCCGTGTCGGCGTCGAAGTTACGCAGGTCGCTGTCATCCGTGACGAACCCCTTGTACTCGTAGTTCCACATGATCTTGAGGGCGACCTGAGGATCATTCGTATCGATGGTGGGGAAGGGCAGCCCCGCGACATAGTTCTCCAGACTGCGTCCGTCGCTGGCGAGCTTCACCTGGCTGGCGTACTTTTCCGTTGCTTCCCGGTACTCCCGGTTCCACTCGATTTTCTTGTAGGGAACGATCTTCAGTTGGAGTCCGTGGTTGATACACCACTTGACGCCCGGCGAAACGAGTTCGCCGAGTTTGTCCATGTTTGCATTCGTGATCAGTTCCCCTGGCTCGACATCGGCTCGGGCCGCCGGGACGGCTGCGAAAACGAGCAGGGCTAGCAGTACGCTCATGACATGCTGTCGTGTTCTTCTCATCTGATCCGCTCCTATTCCTTCCTGGTGGATCTGGTCGCCGGAATTTCTCGGTGCAGCATATGTACCAGTTGCGAGATGAATCAAGGTGTTGTTGCGGTGGATTTTTCATCTTTTCGCAGTCAGCCGGAGACATAGACCCCAAACACGTGCGTCTCTCTGCCGGTTCCGAGACGGTCCGTCCACCCGCGCGTGTGTCCGTCTTGCACCGCTCTTCTTGCCGCTCTGAGACCCCGTCGCTAGTTGCATTGGCTGTGCTGACCGTCACCGGACTTCAGAAACGATTTGGAAGCCAGGTCGTCCTGGATCATGTGAACTGGTTTGTCCCGGTCCGTGCGCGTGTCGCGCTGGTGGGCGCCAATGGTTCGGGAAAATCGACCTTGCTGCGGATCATTGCCGGCGAGCAGGAGGCCGACTCGGGCAGTATCAGTCTGCCGCGCGGTGCCACGGTTGGCTATCTGGCTCAGGAGGTCTTTGGTCTGGGAGAACGCGCCGTCCTGGCGGAAACGCTGTCTGCATTCGATGAATTGCACCGGATCGAGGCCGAGTGCCGTCGTCTGGAGGAAGCGCTCGCCCACATTCGTCACGACGATCCGGAGTATTCCGATCTCATGGCGGAATACTCCGCAGCACGTGAGGCGTGGGACACACACGGAAGCTACGATCTGGAAAGCCGGACGGAAGCGGTTTTGATCGGTCTCGGGTTCAAGACTTCTGATTTCCAGCGTTCCTGCTCGGAATTCTCCGGTGGTTGGCAGATGCGGATTGCCCTTGCCAAACTCCTGCTGCGCGAGCCGCATTTGCTGCTCCTCGACGAACCGACGAACCACCTCGATCTGGAAGCGCGCGACTGGCTGGAGGAATTCCTGCAGGCCTACCCACATACCGTGATTCTCGTGGCACACGATCGTTATTTCATGGATCAGACCTGCACGAATGTAACCGAGGTGTCGCAAGGCTCTCTGACCGACTTCCCATGCAATTACAGTCAGTATCTCGACCAGCGGGAAGAACGCCGCCAGCAACAGGAAGAGGCGTATCGGCAACAACGGGAAGAGATTGAACGGATCGAGGCGTTCATCAGCCGATTCCGCTACCAGGCCTCGAAGGCAGCTCTCGTACAGAGCCGGATCAAACAACTCGAAAAGATCGAGCGGCTTGCCCCACCGGAGGGGATGCGCAGTATCCACTTCCGTTTTCCGCAGCCGGAACGCAGCGGCCGCATGGTGGTCGAGTTGCGAGGTGTGCGCAAAGCGTATGGCGAGGTGACGGTGTACGATGGACTCGACCTGAGTATCGAACGGGGGAAGAAGGTGGCCCTCGTCGGACCGAACGGTGCCGGTAAATCCACGCTGATGAGGTTGATCGCCGGTGTGGATGCACTCGATGGCGGTGAACGCAGGATCGGGCACAACGTATCGATGAGCTATTTCGCCCAGGATCGGGGCGCCAACCTCGATGGAGATAAATCGGTACTCGAAATTGTGACGGCTGCGGCTCCCATGGAACTGGTGCCTCAGGTGCGCAGCCTGCTGGGTTCGTTCTTGTTCACGGGTGACGCCGTCCACAAAAAGGCCCGGGTCCTGAGCGGAGGTGAACGCAGCCGCCTGGCTCTGGCGACCCTGCTTTTGCGTCCGACGAATTGCCTGCTGTTGGACGAGCCGACGAATCACCTCGACCTGACGGCAAAAGAAGTGCTGTTGGAAGCGCTCTCGGATTATTCCGGAACACTCATTTTCGTGGCGCACGACCGGTATTTTCTCGATCGTTTGCCCGACGAGATCATCGAGGTCGGGCGTGGCTCTTCTGTCCGATACCTCGGCAATTACGAGGCGTACCTCCAAAAGAAAGAGAGCGAGACGAACGGAAGTGAGCCGATTGTGCGTGCCAGCCCATCCGTTTCAGCCAAACCGATCCGGGTAGAACGGGATCGAGCCGAGGAAGCGCGTTTGCGCGATCAGGCAAAAAAGGCGGCACGTGAAGCAGAGAAGAGAGCGCGCGAACTGGCACGTCTCGAAGAGGAGATCAGCGAAAAAGAAGCGGCACTTGGCTCACTTTCCAACCTGATCAATGATGCAAACTTCTATCAGGCGCATGCCAACCCGCAGTCGGTCTTCAGTCAGTTCGCCAGGCTCAAGGACGAGATCGACTCTTTGTACGCGAAGCTCGAGCGCCTCGAACTGCGCGCATCTTGACCGGTGGTTCTGCGGTCGCCGCCTGTCGTGCGGCTGCTCCGTTCGAATCGATCCGTTCCAACCCCGTAATGGCCCATAGTTCCTCGAAGGAATTCGAGAGAAATTCGGCGAGCTGCCATGTGTCGCTGATCCGCTCTGCATCCGCGTTGATTCCAATGGTGATTTGATCCGCGTAGCTGAGGATGGCAAAGCCCAGACCCACACCCTGGGCCAGCGGTACGATGGGTGCCATCATCTTCACAGGGGTCCCCAGGAGATAACGGGTTTCACGCAGTCCCGGAACGTTCGTGCAGACGGTATTTACCGGATTGATGGATGCCTGAAGTCCCACCAGGGGAGCCTGCAGGAACGGGGGCAGCAGGTCGGTGAGGTCGACGAGATGTTGCACCTGTGATGCTTGCCCACTGGTCTTGAGCATTTCCATCGCGGCAGCCACCTGACGCAACCGTTCGAGCGGATCCGCAATCCCGATGGGTAGCGGTGCAATCATCAGGGACACGCGATTCCCGAGGCGCATTGCCTCATGCTCTCCGCGCATGTTTACAGGCACCATCGCTCGTAACTCCATGCGATCCGTCTTTATGCCGTTTGCGTTCATGTATTGCCGCAGCGCCCCTGAGATCACACTCAGGACCACGTCATTGATCGTCCCACCCAGACGGTTTTTGATGGCTTTGACTTCGTTCAGCGAGAAACGGACCCAGGCCAGACGCCTTGTTCTGCTGATGGCACCGTTGAACGGGGTGGATGGTGCTTGACTCGCCACGGTACGGATCATCGTCCCCAGAGCATCAACAGTGGCACGTGCCTGAGCGACTGCCTTCGACGGATGGCGCAGGCCTTTCAGCAGGCTCAGTCCTGCACCAATCTGCTGGGATGCCGTGTGGAGGACCCCTTCGATGACCCTTAGAGCCGTGAAGCCTGTCGACGGCGCCGATGGGTGGATCATTGCGGGGAGATCGACACGAGACGGGTTCGGTGCCGGATCCAACAGGAGATTCAACAATTGGACACCACCCGCGCCGTCAATCATACAGTGGTGTACCTTGATCAGAAGTGCGCAGCCCGTCCCATAGTCATCGATGAGATGCATCTCCCAGAGGGGACGTGTGCGATCGAGCGGGGCGGCAAAGATCTGGGAACAGAGATCGGCCAGCTCAAATTTGTCCTGACTCGCTTTGAGACGATGGCGCAGGATATGGTTGCGGAGACTGAACTGGGGATCCTCCTCCCAGACCGGATGGGCAAGATTCAGCGGAATCATTGCCACCCGTTGCGTGTACCGCGGAATCAGCGGTAGCCGCGATTCGACGTACCGGAGCAGTTCTTCGAATGAGATCATCCGGTCGAACGTGCAGATGCTACCGATGTGCATGAGCGCATTCGGTTGTTCCAGATACAGGAAGCTGGCGTCCAGGGAACTGAGACGATCACCGGCGGCTGTCATGAACACGCTTCTCCGATGCGCTGTCGGCAGACAAGGGGTGTGGGCGAGTGGAATTTCACTTGTCGAGGACGAACGTCACCAGAAGAGTCGCCCGGTATTCGAGGATCTTCCCGTTCTGGATGTGCGCGTTCTCCTTGATGACCTCGAGACCTGTGATGCCACGCAATGTCTTGTTGGCACGCTCCAGAGCATTGCGAACCGCATCTTCCCAACTGTGGGGAGATGCTCCGATGATTTGCGTTTGTCGTGCGACTGCCATGCGAATCTCCTCGATGAACCGGGTACCGGATGATCTTCCTGCCAGATGGCCAGGTTCACTCCAGAATGAAGATGAGCTTCATGTCGACGCGGTACTCGACGATTTTGCCTCGTTCCACCTTGACGCGCTTACCGATCACTTCCAGACCGGTGATGCCACGCAGTGTCTTTGCCGCGCGCTTCACGCCCTCTTGTACGGCTTCCTGAAAGCCTTCAGGCGATGAGGCGCGAATTTCTGTAACACGAGCAACTGCCATCACTGCCTCCCACGCGGTGCTTTCAGGCAACCGCGAATAGCCAGACTTCTACCAGCGGGACTCCACAACGGCAATCAGGTGTCGTGTTCCGAACAGGATCGTGTGTTCGCGCGGTTCCGTGGTGGCAGATCGGAGCCGTCACGACTTTCATGTTCCCTTTGATCGAGCTGGCTGAACGGCAGAGGCGAGCTGTAGATCGGGTAGATTCTCCATCACCCAGTGTAATTTGTAGTCCGTCTCGAAAAGCAGCAGCGGACGCGCTTCGAGGTCGAGTACGCACAGGGCGCCGGCCCGTGAGGCCAGTTCATCCAGGTCTCCCGGATCACCCAGGACCCAACGGGCATGTCTGTACTTGAGTGGATCGAGCCGCGCCTCCACGTTGTATTCCGTCTTCAGGCGATGCAGCACGACATCGAACTGGAGGCGGCCCACGGCACCCAGGATCGGGTCGCGTTCCAGCCGGGCACGATCGAAAAATAATTGGACCGCACCCTCTTCGGAGAGCTGTTCCAGCCCCTTTTTCAGTTGCTTGCGCCGGAACGGATCACTGGTGTGAACCTGCACGAAGAGTTCCGGCGAGAAACGGGGAATGCCACCATATCGCACGGGCTCCGTCTCAAATAGAGTGTCACCAATTCGAACCAGGCCGGGATCCCAGATGCCTACGATATCGCCCGGAAAGGCTTCCTCCACCGTGTCACGTTCCCGCGAACGCAGGCGCATGGCGCGGTTGACGGCGATGGATTTGCCGGTTCGCTCATGGTGGACCTCCATGCCCCGCACGAAGCGGCCCGAGCACACGCGTATGAAGGCAACGCGATCGCGGTGCGCCGGATCCATGTTCGCCTGGATCTTGAACACAAAGCCGGAGAAGGACGGTGAGTCGACGGCGGCCGCCCCGTTCTCAGCCTCCCGGGTCTGTGGGGCCGGACAAAGCTCGACGAAACGCTGCAGGAAACGTTCGACCCCGAAGTTGGTGAGTGCGCTACCGAAGAAGACGGGGGTAACCCCGCCGGCAAGGAAACGCTCATGGTCGAAGGCAGTGCCGGCATGCTCGAGTAGCTCGATATCGTGGAGTAACGTGGCGCAAGCATCCGCTCCGAGCAATTCGCCAAACGTTGATCCACCGAGTTCGGCAGCAGTGACTGCCACCGGCCGGCTTCCACCCGTACTGCGATCGAAGAGGAGCAACTCCCTGGACGTACGGTCATAGACGCCGCGAAACAGGTCCCCCGAACCTATCGGCCAATCGACCGGTGTAGCCGGGATTCCCAGAACGTCTTCGATTTCATCGAGCAGTTCGAGCGGATCGCGCCCGGGGCGATCCATCTTGTTGATGAACGTGACGATTGGGATGCGGCGCATGCGGCAGACCTGGAAGAGCTTGATCGTTTGCGGCTCCACCCCGTTGGCGGCGTCGATCAACATGATGGCACAGTCGGCCGCAGCGAGAGTCCGGTAGGTGTCCTCGCTGAAATCGTCGTGTCCGGGGGTATCGAGAAGATTCAGGCAGAGTCCTTCGAAAGGGAACTGCAGAACGCTGGTCGACACGGAGATGCCGCGCTCGCGTTCGATGTCCATCCAGTCGCTGGTGACGTGCCGCGCGCTGCCCTTGCGGCGGACGGCGCCGGCCATGCGGATCGCTCCGGCGTAGAGAAGGAGTTTCTCCGTCATGGTCGTCTTACCCGCGTCGGGGTGAGAGATGATGGCAAAAGTGCGGCGCCGTGCAGCTTCGGCGGCGATGGTGGATCTGTCGCTACTCATGGCAGGGGTTGGCTTTCACAATGGTGACCCACCCCCATAGCAGGCCTGGTTCAACGCGCGAGATGCGGAGAAACGACAATTCTCCATTTCTCGCACTCTGGCCTCGATCAGTCGGGCGGCTGGAACGGTGTACTACGCTGGGAATCCCTTGCGTTGCGCGCGAGGGCGAGCCGCCATGGAACCATGGCTGGGACGGCCGCGATCCCCTCGGCTGAACTCGCACAGGATTGCATCCTTGGGCTGCCTCCCATCAGGAAGGCCAGCGCAATGCCGTCCGGCCGTTTTTCCTGCGGAATGCCGGCCCTGCTTCTACGACAGGCCGTGGCCACCCCTTTTGGGGCGGCCACAGGTATTTTGCCGGGAATCGGGGTTGTGCTTCGTGAAGGAAATCAGCGGAACCAGTGGCGCGTCCAGTCGTGACGGCACAGGCCGGCAGGATGCCACGCTACTGGCAAACGCCGTTGACACAAGTCGTTGGGTTCACGCACATGGCACCACAAGACGAGCAGTTGTTGTTGTCGCTCGTGCCGTCGATCTCACATCCGTTGGGGAATGAGCCATCGCAGTCCAGTCGTCCCGGCTCGCAATCGCAGTGCGCGGCCACGCAATGCAATGTGGCTGCACAATCTGCGTTCTGGATGCATCCGTCCGTCCTGTAGCACGGCGGACAGGTCCCCCCGCCGCAATCAACATCGGTCTCGTTGCCATTTTGAATGCCGTCAGTACAAGTTGCTACGCAGGTGCCTGAGGTGCAGTTCGAAGAACAACATTGACTTTGCTGGGCACATGGTGCGCCGAGAGAAAGGCATACGGGCGTTACGGTCGGGACGGGAGCGGTCGCGGTCGGGACGGGAGTGGGAGGGCAGGTCCCACCGTTGCTGTCGAGGGCACAGACTACCTCGTCTACGAACGCGTCAACCCTGGCTTCGAGGCCGGCCACGTCTCCCGTTGTCAGACAATTACCCGAGAACTTTGCCTCGAGCTTCGCGAAGCATCCTTTGGCCGGATTCAGGCCGCCGTCGAATTTGTCCCTGGCTTTCTGAATGCACGCCGCAAGTTTCGCCGGACTGAGGCCGTTGGGAGGTTTCGTGTTCCGCTGGTAACACTTCAACAAGGCTGCGGTCTTCCGTGCAACGCAAAGGTTTTTTGCTGCAGCGCATTTGTTGAGGGTGGAGTGGGCGGGCGGGGCGATGGCGAGTATGCCGGATACTGCTATCAGGGCGGCCGCAAGTCGCGTCATGGCCAATCCTCCAAGTACCCTGTTACCGCAGACGGGCCATGCTTTACAAGAGTTTTCGCGTCTCCGTGCAACGAATCCGATTTCTTCGTCTGCCCCTTGTACAGCCGGAGCGACCCGGGTACCGGCTTTGCCATGCACGTGATCGTGACCGGTGGAGGAAGCGGCATTGGCCAGAAGGTGGCTCAGATCTTTGCCGGGCGCGGTGCCGATGTCTCTGTTCTCGATCTGGTCATGGATCCAGAAGTCCTCGCCACGATCGAGGCGGCCCGCCGTTCGCCGGCACAGCGGGTAGCCGTGCAACTCGTCGATGTCACCGATGCCGCCGCCGCTGCAAAGGCAACCGATGCGGCTGTTGCTTCGTTGGGACCACCAGAGGTTGTCTTTCATGCCGCGGGGATCGGCGGCTTTTCGCGTCCGTTTGAGCTGTTCCCGGCGGAACGCTTCGAACGGATGGTGCGGGTCAATCTGTTCGGTACCCGCAGTGTTGCCGC
>CAZEWD010000110.1:0-301 GCA_964515725.1 uncultured Binatia bacterium (SeqCode) | reverse complement strand
CTGCGTCGTGGTTCTCATTTTGCCATCATGGCGTCGCTTGCCGGGCTGACGGCGGCGTACGGTCAGGCGGGCTACGCATCGTCGAAGCACGGTGTCATGGGTCTGGCGAGCGTCTTGCGTACGGAATGGGCGCCGCGTGGTATCCGCGTGTCAGCGGTCTGTCCCCCGGAGATCGATACCCCGATGGCGCGCTCCGAGGCACGTGACCGGCCGCCGGAGACAGAGGCAATGAAGCTGTTTGCCGGTATCGTCGACCTCGATCGCATCACGATCGATCCCGCGCTCAGCCGATCGATCAGCC
>CAZEWD010000109.1:7937-9388 GCA_964515725.1 uncultured Binatia bacterium (SeqCode) | reverse complement strand
CCGGCGAGCAGCGCGACGACGTGCTGGCCGGTCGCCCACGTCGCGCGGATCGATGCCGACGATGCCCACCACGCGGCGTGTGCCAACGCACTGAAGCGGCTCCCCGCCGCGCCCCTGCTGACAACCTGGCCGTGTTTCACCGAAGCAATGTACCTGCTCGGGTCCGTTGGTGGCTACCGCTATCAAGCCGCGCTCTGGAACCTGCGCACCGCCGGTCGCCTGCGGCTGCACGATCACACCGCGGCCGAGATCGCCCGGATGGCCACCTTGATGGAGCGATACAGCGATCAACCGATGGACCTCACCGACGCCTCGCTCGTGGCGCTGGCCGAGAGCCAGAAGCAGCGCCGGGTGTTCACGATCGACTCCGACTTCCAGATCTACCGACTGGCTGATGGCACCGTCCTCGAAGTCATCCCTTGAGCTGACATCTACAATGGATTGAGGGCTGATCCGGCGCAGATTGGGATAACAGCGCCCCCGGTACAGACTTGGCAGATAGGTGACATTTCAGACCGGACACACGGGTGACAATCCTCACCCCCGACGGCGCCGTGGGGGTTCTGGCGCTCGTGTTTTCTTACAGGTCACTGCTTCCACTCCCGGGATTCCGTTGCCATGGGGTTCGTTCAGGCCTACGCTGCGCCCATGGTTCGCATCGAGTGGAGCGGATCCTATCACCCTGACGGGCGTTACCCTGCCGCGATCGTGAATGTCACGAATCGCTGCAACCTCGCCTGCGAGCACTGCTTCATCTATCGCGATGGGAATCCGAATCAGGTCCCTCATTCTGTGCGTGATGAGCTGAGCGATGACGAGATCCTCGATACTCTGACAGCAGTACGGGATCGTAACGGTGTCGTCTCGATGCTCTGGATGGGCGGCGAGCCTCTGTTGCGCCGCAATCTCCTGCGCCGCGGTGTATCCCTGTTTCACAACAACACGGTCACCACGAATGGCACGGCTCCGTTGTTCGACCTGGGACGGCACACTCTGTATGTCGTCAGCCTCGATGGGCCCGAAGATCTCAATGATGCCATCCGGGGCGCCGGTACATTCCGCCGTGTGATCCGAACCCTCGAGCGTATCCCTTCCGGCATGTCCTCTCCGGTGCAGGTCCAGTGCACCGTCACACGGCGCAACGAACACCGGCTGGCAGAGGTGGTCGATGCCGTTCGTGCCACCCGTGCGAACTGGATGACCTTCTCGTTCTATGTCCCGCGAGCCCATGATACGGGACCGGACGCCTGGGCCTCGAACGAGGAACGCGCCCGGGCCGTCGAGGAGGTCAGACGCCTGAAGGCGCTCCATCCGGCCTTCATCCGCAACTCCACGGCGATGCTCGATCTCATGCTGCCGCCAACCTGCAGGCAGGTCTCGGACTCCTGTATGGCGCGCGCCCATGTTCTACCTCTCTATCTGGAGGGAGATCACTTCCGCACGCCATTCTG
>CAZEWD010000109.1:0-7927 GCA_964515725.1 uncultured Binatia bacterium (SeqCode) | reverse complement strand
CAACGACGTCGATTGCGATCGCTGCGGTGGCTGGGTCGTCTTCCATCTTGCTGCCAGATACGGGCCGTTCGCGCGCTGAGACACCCATCTTTCCCTCGTCATCGTGACGGCAGGGACGGGCGCAAACGCGCGTTGCCGGTCGAGCAGATCCCGGCTTTTTCCAAGGCCGTTGCCGGATGCGTGTCTTCCCTGCATGATCCGGGACTGCGGAAGGAGGTTTCGATGGCAGATTTGACAGGTGGACAGGTGCTGGCTCGTTGTCTGGCGAAGGAAGGGATCCGCTTCGTGTTTGGTCTTCCTTCACCCTAGATCGATCCTTTCCTTGCGGCGACGAAGCGGCCGGTGCCCACATGGCCGAGGGACTTTACAAGACGTCGGGAGAGGTGGCGGCTGTGATCGGCAATCCTGGCCCCGGAACGGCCAACCTGCTGGCCGGTGTCGTCACAGCACGTCACGAGGGGGTTCCTCTCCTGGCGATTACCTCGCAGCACCGTCTGGGGATTTCCTATCCTTCGCCGCCGTCGACCTTCCAGGGACAGGACCAACTCGATCTCTACAAACCGGCGGTCAAGTGGGGTGGGCCCATCTTCTCCTGGGACCGGATCGCCGAGGTGACCCGGATGGCCTTCCGCGAGATGTGGAGCGGCCGTCCGGGCCCTGTGCAAATAGAGGTGCCTGCGCCGATCCTCTACGCCACCGGGCCGGAGGAATCCGTCCGTTTTCTGCCACCACATTCCTACCGCGCCGATCTGCCCAGTGCTTCGGATCGCCAGATCGAGGAGATCGCAGAACTGCTGCGTTCGGCCCGCCGCCCCCTTGTCTTCGTCGGTTCAGGTGCAGATCGGGCGGGAGCGTGTGAATCGGCATGGACCATCGCAGAGCGCCTCGGCGCGCCGCTGATCAGTTCGATGTCGGGACGTGCCGCCGTACCCCTCGATCATCCGAATCGGATCTACGGTATCGGCGCCGGCGGCGATCTGGCCAAGCGTGAAGCCGACGTCGTACTCGTCCTCGGCTCGCGCCTGGGCAATCTCGATCTGCCTTACGACAAGTACTGGGGCGATCCGGCACAGCAGAAAATCGTCCAGGTGGACATCGACCCGCGGCATATCGGCGTCACACGGCCCGTGACGCAGGCGATCATCGCCGATGCCCGTTCCACCGCAGAACGGCTGGCACAGGCGTTGGAGAAGCACCAGACAACGAGCGAGGCCGTGGACTTCCTGAAGCGCTGCCGCCAGGCAGGGGATCAATGGTGGGCCGAGCAGATGGGGGTCATCGAAACCTGGAGTGGTCCGGGACTACATCCCGCACACGCCATGGAAGCCATTGCCAGAGCCTGTGGCCGTGACGCCATTTACGTCACGGATGGCGGTTTCACCTCGCTTTGGGCCTATTGGTTCCTGCCTCCGACACGACCATCCTCCTATCTGAACATTCTCGAACTCGGCATGCTCGGCACAGGCATTCCGTCGGCTCTCGGCAACCCGGACCGGCCGGTGATCTGTGTGACGGGCGACGGTGCCGCAGGCTTCCATTTCATGGAGATGCAGTCTGCTGCCCGTGAAGGTCTCAAACTGATCACCGTCGTCTTCGCGGAGGGGTCCTGGACGATGGAAGAGCCGAACGAGCAGATGCTCTACGGCAAGACCTTCGGAACCCACATGGGCGTGGTGCGCTGGGATCTCGTGGCACACGGACTCGGTTGCGAGGGACACTATGCGGAGTCTGTACCCGAACTCGAGAAGGCCCTTGCAGCGGCCCAGCGTAGCGATCGTTCTACCGTCATCTGTGTGAAGACCGATCGCATCGCCAACATGAGCGTCGCGCCAGAGGCCGGACTCCGCTTCGCGGAAGTGTATCAGGGCCCGCTGTAAGAAAGAGGTGCATACGCCGGAAGTGGTGCCGATGAGTCAGCGGTGAACTCTTCGGGAAGAACGCCCCGGGAGACTGTGGTGGCGAACCGCCGGATCGTTCCTTCTTGGCAGTCACTTCTGGCCGTATGACAGGCAATTTCGGCGTGCTGGACATTCCCCGCTGGCCTTCGTCGCGCCACTCGGATACGGAGTGCCGATGCAGCAATCGGACAATCCGTTTCGAGTGAGCGGCTTCATGCACGGCCTGGCAAAATTCTTGCTTCGCCTGGGGGGGTGGAGGGTGGAAGGCCGCATGCCCACGCCGCCACGCTTCGTGATCATTGCGGCGCCACACACGTCCAACTGGGATGCCGTCCTGATGCTGCTGGCTGCGTATGTCTTCCGCATCAAAATTTCCTGGTTCGTGAAGTCACAGGCATTTTTCTTTCCGCTGGGAATCGTGGTGCGTTATTTCGGTGGCATCCCGATCGATCGTTCGCGGCGCCACAATGTCGTCGAACAGGCGGTGGCGCAGTTCGAGAAGACGGAGAACCTGATCCTCGCCGTGCCTCCTGAAGCGACACGCAAATATGCACCGTATTGGAAAACCGGCTTTTATCACATTGCACGAGGCGCCGGTGTGCCGATCGTGATGAGCTATCTGGATTTCAAGCGCAAGGTGGCCGGAGTGGGTCCGACCTTCATTCCGACGGGTGATATCGAGGCCGACTTCCGAGTCTTCGAGGAATTCTACACGAAGGTCACACCGAAGTACCCGGATCAGCGTGGCGGAATCGCAGTCGATCCGCGCTCACTGAAAAATCCAGCCGATACATCGTCGCCCGCGGGAGAGATGCCAATCTCACGCATCCATCCGGCTCAGGAGCACGTAAACGGGGGGAGTTCAGAACATCCTCGGACGTGAGGGCGCGTGTTCCGATCGAAAGTCGACGGAATTTCGAGGACCCTCATCTTCGTTCGAGGTTGGAAATCGGCACGAACACCGATGCGCGGGGAGCAGCCTTCAGAATTCGAGGTGGCATCCCTGGTCGCAGCCGTCACCGTTGTTGCGGTTGCCATCGTCACAGGACTCGTGATCTCCCTGTACGACCCCATCGCCACATGTGCTCGGCCGGCATTGCAGTTTCAGCGTATCGCTATCGCGCAGATTCGCTGCCGTTTTGGCAAGCAGGTGGAACACTCTTGTTCCGGCAAGATAGGCGCCCGCAAGATTCTGGCGCAATGGGACCTGAAGCTCCATTTCAGCGCTGCACGCGTTCGGTAACGTGTTGGTGTTTCCTGAATAAACGAGAGTCTTGCCGCGCATGAGCGTTACACCGAGTCCACCGGCGGCCACCTGGGCTTCGATGAGAGCGGCATTGGCGGTATCGGCGGCATCTTTGGGCTTGCGCGGGTTCGGCTTCTTCAACTCCATCGTTTTGACGTCGGTCGGCTGGCACAGAGTGAGCCGTGGATCCTGATTATTGATGCAAAAACGTACCCGGAAGGTACAACTGCGATTTCCCAGATCGGGATCGCTGTCGCAGAGCGGGTCTCCTTCGTAACAGATGAGCTGGTTCTTCGGCAGACCGTTCCGTGCAGCCTGAGGGACTGGCTGTGCCGACCATTCCAGGATGCAGTCGGTTTTCTTCGGACCTCCGCCGGGGATGCAGACGCTCCTTGCAAAAGATGCCGTGCACAGGCCCGGGGTGGCAGTCGGTGTATGGGTTGGCGTAGGCGTCGGGGTCAGGAACGTCGGAGTTGCCGTTGGCGTAGCCGTCCGTGTCGGGCTGGAAGTCGGCATTGCCGTGGGAGGAATCGTTCGTGTGGGTGACGGGGTCGGTTGTGTGAGGGTGAAGGGCTGGGATTCGGTGTTACCAATCGTGCCGTTGAGGACCGGCGTTGCCGACATCCACAGCGTGACCGTACCAGCATCGGGGGCGTTCGTCACACTATCGAGGATGATGGTCACAGCCGCGTTATTGGCAAGTGACACCGGAGAGATGAAGGTGAGTGTGTTGCTCGCCTGACCGACGATGCTGGTAATCGTGCTGCTATTGACGGTTCCACCCGTGATGGTGGTCACATCGGTGCCAACGGGGAACGTGATTGTGATGTACGTGCTCGGCGTGACATCGCAACCAGAGAGGTTCGGTACGGCGGTAGTGATCGTGTACGTCGCCGGCGTGGCACCGACATGGGTCGATAGATTGACGTTGATCGTCTGCCACTTGCGGAAGTCGCAGTTGTAGGCCTGTGCCTCACGCGGCGTGAGCCAGAAGGCTGCAATGGCGAGACACAGAAGTGCGGGAAGAACGATGGGTTTCAGCGTCGTGTTTTTCATCGCCTGCCTCAATTCTCCGTCTGGCAGCCCTGGTCGCAGCCGTCGCCGTTGATGCGGTTCCCATCATCGCAGGTCTCATGGTCACGTTGGACGATATGGTCGCCGCACGTGCTTGGACGGCACTGGATTTTCAGTGTGTCGGTGTCGGTGACTGCAAGGGAACTGCGGCCCACAACCCGGAATCGCCGGGTCTGCTTGGAGGCCGTGCTGTTCAAAGAAACTTTCAACGGAATGTGCAGGCTCATCTCGTTCGTACAAACATCCGCGGCGGCGTTTGTTGCGCCGGGCGACATGACCGTGACACCACGCACGACGGTAAGCCCGAGCCCCAGAGGGCCAGCCTGGCTTTCCAGTGTAGCCAGATTCGCCTGATCGGCCGGGTCTTTCGGCCTCTTCGGGTTGGGAGATTTTACCTCGAAGGTTCTCACGTCACTCGGTATACATTTGGGCAGACGTGGATCGTGATTGTTGAGGCAGATTCGCGTACGAACCGTGCAACTGTGATTGTCCAGAACCGGATCGACGTCACAGCGAGGATCGCCCTCGTAACAGATGAGAACGGATTTTGGCTTGCCTTTGGCGTCAAATTTGGGTGCTGGCGAAGTCCACCACTCCATCACGCAGTCGGTCTTGACCGGTCCTCCACCCGCCACGCAGGGATTTACGCCCAATCCATCGGAGCACAGTGCCGGGAGCGGTGTAAGGGTAATCGTTGGAGTCGGAGTCGGAGTGGGCACGGTCGGGGTTACGGTTGGCGTGGACGTTCGAGTGGGTGAGAGGGTGGCTGTAACAGTGTTTGTGGGTGTGGCCTGCAGCAGCACGTATGCCGTCGATACCGTGTTTGCAATCGATCCGTTCAGAACGGGGTTGGCCGACATGGAAAGGGTCATCGAACCAGGACTCGTCGGATTCGTCACGCCATTGAGAACGATACTGAGCGCTGCGTTGTTGTTCACAGGCACGGGGGAGACGAAGACCAGCGTCTGCCCGCTTTGCGAGAGGATGGTTGAGATCGGCGTGAGATTGACGGTCCCTCCGGTTACGGAACCGGCATTCGTGTCGGCAGGAAAGGCGATGGTGATCTGGGATGACGTGGTGATGTCGCAGCCATCGAGGGATGGGACCGTCGTGTCGATCGTGTATCCCGTGACGACGCCGGTGACGTTGCTGGCCGGTGTGACATAGATCGGTTGCCAGGGTTTGCCACTGCAATTGTAGGCCACAGCCGGAAGTTCGGTCGCTGCGACGAGGAGAAAGGAGAAAAACACCGTCCTTGCGGCATGTTGCACTCGTTGGCGCCTGAACCGAAATACCGTTTCCATCAGAATCCCCATCCCCTCCTTTTACTGGGCCTGGCGACCCGTCCAACGCCCTGGTGGCGCCACGCGCGGACATCCATTTCCGGCGCCACACGACGCCGCAACATAGCCGCTTCGCAGGACCTTATGGAAGAGTTCCTTTACAGGTCTCGCTGCCGGTGGCCGGGGCGGATTTTGCCGGTGCAGAGGGGGCTGTCAATCGGCGACGCGACCCAACATACGAGCCGGGTTTCCACCGACAATCGTGCGTTCCGGGACGTCTGTTGTGACGACCGCCCCTGCACCGACGATGGCACCGCGTCCGATCCGCACGCCTTTCAGGATAGTCGCTCCCACACCGATCCAGGCGTCATCCTCGATGATCACCGGCGCCGCGCCGATGAGCCGTGCATCTCCGGCATCGTTCCGCCGTAAGTCGGCCTGCAGCGGATGACCATCGTTGTCGTAGATCGAGACATTCGGACCCGTGCGGCAGAAACGGCCGATCCGGACCTCGCGAGCCACGCAGATGATGCTGCCCATTCCCAGACGTGTGTCGTCGCCAATCGCCAGCAGAGCAGGATCGGGCAGGCCGACACCGACCACCCAACTCGATGGTGCCGAGATCTCGACGCGGTCGCCGATTTCGATCCGGCCATCGCCCATGATTTTCGGGCCTGGTCCAAGCAGCCGCAGCGCTTTACCGACCCGAGCGCAACGGAAGCGAAGAGCCGGTTCGCGGCCGATGGCCTGTAGAAAAACGTCCCAGATGCGCGTCCACAGAGGCCGAAGGTAGAAGACAAATTTTCCGTAGGCGGTCCCGAAGGGTACGACCCAGCGGCCCTGGTATCTCTCGAAGCGCCAGTTGAGCCGGACGAGGAAGGGGATGTGCGAACGCTCGGCCATCGGCAGACAACCTATGGGAGCGCCGCACGCGAAGTCAACGAACGGTTGGATGGAGGATTCGGGGGGGCTGGATACGCGGCGGTCAACGGAATAAACACGAGGTGCCGGTCCGGCTAGGACCGGATGTCGAGAGAAGGAGAGACCTGTCATGCGAGCCTGGTGGAATGCTCTGATTTCCGCGACGGCCCTGTTGGCCGTGTCCACAGTGACCCATGCGCAGACGGATGCGCAACTGCAAGAGAAAGCGAAAGCCGCATTCGGTACACTGCCGGCAGTTGCCGAGAGCCCGGACAATCCGGTCACGGAGGAGAAGATCCGCCTCGGGCGAATGCTCTATTACGATCCCCGGCTCTCCATCAACGACAAGATTTCCTGCAATACCTGCCATCTGTTGGACCAATTCGGCGTGGATCACGAAAAAACGTCGGAAGGCCATGCGGGCGAACGGGGCGTGCGCAACTCACCGACCTCGTACAACGCAGCCTTTCAGTTTGCGCAGTTCTGGGACGGTCGCGCGGCAACGGTGGAGGAACAGGCCAAAGGCCCGATTTTGAATCCGGTGGAGATGGGGATGAAATCGGAAGCCGATGTGGTTGCCAAACTACATGGGATCAAAGACTATGCGCCGCTCTTTCGAGACGCCTTCCCGGGATCTGCGGATGCGATCACGTATGACAATCTTGCCAGAGCCATCGGCGCCTTCGAACGCAAGCTGGTTACACCGTCCCGTTTCGATGATTTTCTCGACGGCAAGGCGGACGCCTTGTCGGAAAAGGAAAAGAAGGGTCTGGCGAAGTTCATGGACACCGGGTGCACCGCCTGTCACAGCGGCCGCCTCGTGGGCGGCATGATGTTTCAGAAGCTCGGTCTGGTGAAGCCGTTCCCGGCCACGGATATCGGACGTGCAGAGGTCACCGGCAATGATGCGGACAAGTATTTCTTCAAGGTGCCGTCTCTTCGTAATGTGACGAAGACAGGCCCGTACCTCCACAATGGAAGTGTCGACTCCCTCCAGGCCATGGTCAAAGCGATGGGCGAGTATCAGCTTGGACGCACACTGAACGATGAAGACACCGATCTGATCATCGCGTTTCTCGACTCGCTGACGGGCCGTGTGGACGATGCCTTTATCAAGAAGCCGGACTTGCCGAAGTGAGGCTGACTGCTTTCAGAGTCTCCGGTCTATGAGCAGATCCGGCTAGTCTGCAGGGAAATGGATTCGATCAGGACTGGAAGGCGAAACGCGCATGCGTGACGATCTCACACTGCAGTTTCTCGGCGGCGCTGGTACGGTCACCGGGTCGAAGCATCTCTTCTCCGTGAACGGACGCCGCTTTCTGCTCGACTGCGGCTTGTTCCAGGGCCTCAAAGAGTTACGCCTGCGAAACTGGGATCGCTTTCCGATCGATCCAGCGGGGATCGAGGCGGTGGTCCTCAGCCACGCGCATATCGATCATTCGGGGTATCTCCCCCTGCTGGTACGTAACGGCTTCAGGGGGCCGATCTACTGCACCCCTGGCACC
>CAZEWD010000108.1:480-9553 GCA_964515725.1 uncultured Binatia bacterium (SeqCode) | reverse complement strand
GGTGAAACGAAGATTCGCAGCAAACCGTACGGCACGCAGCATCCGCAACCGGTCTTCTGCGATCCGTTCGCCGGGATCGCCGATGCCCCGGATGATCCCCACACGCAAATCCGCTTCACCGCCGACGTAATCAATCACTTCGCCGGTACGCGGATCGAGGAACAGTCCATTGATGGTGAAATCCCGCCGCATCGCATCTTCACGCGGCGAGCCGAAGCGTACGCTGACCGGACGGCGTCCATCCACATAGGCGGCATCCGAACGAAAGGTAGCGACTTCCACGCGTGTATCGTCGAAAACCACGAGGATCACACCGAACTGCGCGCCAACGGCAAACGTGCGATCGAACAGACTCTGCACGACAGACGGCGGCGCATCCGTGGCTACATCGAAATCCTTCGGATCGCGCCCGAGCAGACGATCGCGGACGCAACCACCTGCCAGATAGGCCGTGTAACCTTCCTCGTGCAGCCGTTGCGCGATGGCGCGCGCGGCATTTTCTCCGGTTGACATGCTGTGCCGTCCGGCAAGTCAGGGTCAGTCGTGCGGTTCCATCTCGAAAACGAGCTGGTGCTTCTTCTTGTTGTTGCAGTCCTTGCAGGCCGGGACGAGGTTACCCCTGGTCGAGCGGCCACCGCGCACGAGGGGAACCAGATGGTCCATGGTCAGTTCCCGTGGTGGGAAGGTACCGCCGCAATAATGGCAGATCCCGGCCGCACGCTTGCGCTTCCACCACTGCGAGGCCCGCAACTCACGTGCTCGCGCACGTTCCCGGCGAATCTCCTCGTCGGAAAGGATGGCGATGAAGGGCTGCATGCCCCATCCTTTAACGTTGCGCCACAAAAAGAAAACCGTGACGGGCAACGGGCCCGATCGTTCCCCGTGGCACCCGGCGGATGGATCTGGTACTCGAAAAGAAGGAGCCCGCCTCGGACCAAAACAACTGGTTTTGCGCCTCACTTCGTTGCGGGCACTCGATTTCATTCAGGAGAGGATCATGAATCCAACGCGGCAACTGCACGAGTTCGGCCAGAGCATCTGGTTTGATGGCATCAACCGCGGTCTGCTGACGAGCAGTACACTCAAGCGGTACATCGACGACTACTGCGTCACAGGCCTGACATCGAACCCCACTATCTTCGATCATGCCATCGAAAAATCGGCGGAGTATGACGCTTCCATCCAGCGCCTGGTGGGCACAGGTCTTACCGGAGAAAAACTCTTCTTCGAGATCGCTCTCGAGGATCTGCGGCAGGCAGCAGATCTCTTCGCTCCAGCGCACAAAAGCAGCGACGGAATGGACGGCTGGGTGTCGCTGGAAGTCTCGCCGGTGTTCGCCTTCGACACACAGAAGACCATCGACCAGGCAGTCGAGCTGTCACGGAAAAGCGAACGTCCAAATGTTTTCATCAAGATCCCCGGCACCGCCGAGGGAGTTCCAGCCATCGAGGAATGCACCTTTCGCGGTGTGCCCGTGAACGTGACACTTCTTTTCTCGCGGGATCAGTACGTCGCCTCGGCGGAGGCGTACCTGCGCGGTATCGAACGCCGGATCGCAGCGGGTCTCGACCCGCGCATCACGTCCGTGGCCTCGGTCTTCGTCAGCCGCTGGGACAAAGCGGTCATGGGCAAGGTGCCCGAGAGTCTTCGCAACCAGCTCGGCTATGCCGTGTCGCTGGAAATCTACAAGGCGTATATCGAACTTCTGCAATCCGAACGTTATCGGTCAATGATCGCCGCGGGCGGCCGGATCCAGCGCCTCCTCTGGGCGAGTACCGGCACCAAGGATCCGAGTGCTTCCGACGTGCTTTACATCGAAGCACTGATCGCCCCGAATACGATCAACACAATGCCGGAGGAGACACTTCTCGCCTTTGCCGATCACGGCAAGGTCGGGACCCCCTTGCCGAAAGACGGCGGTGAGGCGGAACGTCTTCTGGCCGAATTCCGCAAAGCAGGTGTCGACATCGAGGCCCTCGGAGAAAAGCTGCAAAGAGACGGTGCCGAAGCCTTCGTGAAATCCTGGAATGCACTGCTGTCCGTTCTCGACGGCAAGGCAGCAAAATTGACTAAGGCGGGCTGATCCCGTGGCGACACTGTTGAACGAGACACCGGAATGGCAGGCTCTCGCGCAGCATCAACAGGACCTACGCGACGTCCACCTGCGGACTCTGTTTTCCCAGGATCCGGCACGTGCCGAACGGCTCACGTTCGAAGCGGTGGGCCTGTACGCTGATTTTTCCAAACACCGCATCACCTCCGAAACGCTGGAACTGCTTCTCCGTCTGGCTGCGGCGCGGCGTTTGTCCGAACGCATCGAGGCAATGTTTCGAGGGGAGAAAATCAACATCACCGAAAACCGTGCCGTCCTGCACATTGCCCTGCGAGCCCCGGCCGGCGAGGTCATCGAAGTCGACGGCACCAATGTCGTGCCCGATGTCCACGCGGTCCTGGACCGCATGAGCACCTTTGCCAATCGGCTTCGTGAGGGAGAATGGACCGGGCACACCGGAAAGCGCATCCGTAATGTCGTGAACATCGGCATTGGCGGCTCCGATCTGGGTCCAGTGATGGCCTATGAAGCCCTGCGCCACTACAGCCGGCGTGACATGCGATTCCGTTTCGTGTCGAACGTGGATGGCACCGATTTCGCGGAGAAGTGCCAGGATCTCGATCCCGCCGAAACCCTGTTCATCGTGGCATCAAAAACCTTCACCACACTCGAGACCATGACCAATGCGCGAACGGCGCGGCAGTGGTGTCTGGCGGCACTCCACGATGAGGCGGCGGTGGCCCGGCATTTCGTCGCCGTCTCGACGAATGCCAGTGAAGTGGCGAAGTTCGGCATCGATACGGCGAACATGTTCGGGTTCTGGGACTGGGTGGGCGGCCGTTATTCCATGGATTCGGCGATCGGTCTGTCCACCATGCTGGCGACCGGACCGGAGAATTTCCGTGACATGCTGGCGGGCTTCCGGGACATGGATGAGCATTTCCGGCACACGCCATTCGAGCGGAATCTGCCCGTTCTCATGGGGTTACTCACGGTGTGGTATACCGACTTCTGCGGTGCACAGACCGTGGCGATTCTACCCTACGACCAATACCTCAGCCGGTTTCCGGCCTATCTCCAGCAACTGACGATGGAGAGTAACGGCAAGTCGGTCACGCGGAACGGCCGGCGGGTGACGTACGCAACGGGTCCGATCTTCTGGGGCGAGCCGGGCACGAACGGGCAACACTCCTTCTACCAGTTACTGCACCAGGGCACGCCGCTCGTACCCTGTGATTTCATCGGATTCTGCCGATCCCTGAATCCCCTCGGATCACACCATGATCTGTTGATGGCAAACCTTTTTGCGCAGGCCGAAGCACTGGCGTTCGGCAAAACCGCAGAAGAGGTTCGCGCCGAGGGCAGCGCAGCAGATCTCGTTGCGCACCGGACTTTCGAAGGGAACCGGCCATCGACGACGATCCTGGCAGACCGGCTCACACCACGCGTTCTCGGGAGTCTCATCGCCCTTTACGAGCACAGCGTGTTCACGCAGGGAGTGTTGTGGGATGTCGACTCTTTCGACCAGTGGGGTGTGGAGCTGGGCAAGGTGTTGGCGCAGCGGATCGTTCCCGAGCTGCAAGGCGATGGTGAACTGGCGCACGATCCTTCAACGAACGCATTGATTCGGCGCTACCGGGCGCGCCGCGCCTGAGCAGGAGAAAGGACCACCCGATGCGCGTGGATCACGTATCGATCGCCGTACGCAACATGGACTCGGCGCTCGCTTTCTTCGAACGCATCCTGCCGATTGAAATCTGTACGCCGAAAGTGATCGGGTACGATCCAGAGTTCAACTGGTGCGACTTCCATGTGGGCAAGTTCAAGATCGAGTTGATCGAATCAGCCCGGCCGGACAGTTTCGTGCAGAAATTCATCGGTCGGCGTGGGGAAGGATTGCACCACCTGTCGATCGAGACACAGGATCTTGAGGGCGTGGCCGGCCCGATGGAGCGTGACGGCATCCGGATCGTCGATCGGCAGATCACGCCGGGCGGAAACAAAACGGCCTTCATTTCACCACGCGACGCTCATGGTGTTCTCATCCAGCTCTGGGAAGCAGAGGCATGGGAGGTTCCGGAACGTTCTCCTGTCGTACCCTTCACACTGCGGGATGGCCGTTGCGTGCGGATGTACGTCGATCACGTTTCGATCGCCGTGCGTAAGATCGATCCCGCATTGGAATTCTTTCAAAAGTATTTCCCCATCGAGACCGAACTCACGCACACAGGCGGCTACGATGGCAGTTTCAATTTCACGACGTTTCAGTTGAACGGCTATCGCATCGAACTGATCGAGGAAGGTCCGAATCCGGGTTTCGTGACACGCTTTCTCGATAAGCGCGGTGAGGGTTTCCACCATCTTTCCATCGACGTCGATGAACTCGATCCATTGGTGGAGCAATACGAAGCCGATGGCCTGCGTGTCGTCGACAAATTCGATCTCGGCGGCGGTTGGAAAACGGCCTTTCTCTCGCCACGCGATGCGCATGGCGTGCTGATCCAGTTCTGGCAAGATCCGCGGATGCGCCAGAACGGCGATACAGCAGCGTAATCCGGCTGGCATTCGCTCGGAAAATCGTTTCGAATCTGTACAAGGAGACCACGATGCAATTGGGAATGATCGGGTTGGGGCGGATGGGTGCCAACATGGTACGCCGTCTGATCCGTGGAGGGCACGAGTGTATCGTGTACGACCGAGCGCCCGCGGCCGTTGCCGCGCTGCGTGCTGAAGGAGCGGTCGGCACGGCATCCCTCGATGAATTCGTTGGCAGGCTCGCGCGACCACGTGCGGTGTGGATCATGGTGCCGGCTGGTGTCGTCGATGCGACGTTGGAGGAACTCAGCGGCCGCCTTGAACCGGGAGACATCATCATCGACGGCGGCAATTCCTACTACCGGGATGACATCCACCGAGCAGAGCGATTGGCGAAACGGCGGTTGCACTATGTCGATTGTGGAACGAGTGGTGGCGTCTTCGGACTGGAGCGAGGGTATTGCCTGATGATCGGTGGAGAGGCCGAAATCGTCTCGCGGTTGGAGCCGATCTTCGCCACACTGGCCCCCGGGAAGGGCTCGGTGGAACGGACGCCGGCGAGAAAAAAGGGCGGTACGGCCGAACTGGGGTATCTGCACTGCGGCCCGAACGGCGCTGGCCATTTCGTCAAGATGGTCCACAACGGCATCGAATACGGACTGATGGCCGCCTACGCCGAAGGGCTGGGAATTCTGGCCAACGCGAATGCCGGGAAAAAGCCACGAACAGCCGATGCGGAGACCTCGCCACTGGCGCATCCCGAATACTACCAATACGACCTCGACATTCCCGAAATCACCGAACTGTGGCGGCGTGGCAGTGTAGTGGCGTCCTGGCTGTTGGATCTGACGGCGAACGCCTTTGCCGAGAATGCCGATCTGAGCAATTTCTCCGGCCATGTCGCCGACTCGGGGGAAGGGCGCTGGACCGTCGAGGCAGCGGTCGAAGAAGGAGTACCGGCCGATGTTCTGGCGGCGGCACTTTTCTCTCGATTCCGGTCGCGTGGTGAGGCCGATTTCCAGAACAGGGTGTTGTCCGCCATGAGGTTCCAGTTCGGCGGTCACGTGGAAAAGAAAGGAGGCGCCTGATGGCGACTCCAGCAGGCGCCCTGGTCCTGTTCGGAATTACGGGGGACCTGGCATTCAAGAAGACCTTCCCCGCCTTGCAGGCGATGGTGAAGCGGGGCAGCCTGAACGTACCGATCTTCGGGGTAGCACGACAAGGCTGGTCCCTCGAACGGCTCCGCACACGCATGCGCGAAAGCCTCGAGAACAGTGGCGAAGTCGACGAGGCGGCCTACGCCCGGCTGGTCGAATTGCTGCACTACGTCGATGGCGATTACAACGATCCGCAAACCTTCCAGCGTCTGGGGGAACAGCTCGGCACCTGCCAGCATCCTCTGTTTTACCTCGCCATCGCTCCCAGCATGTTCGCCACCGTGGTGGAATCGATCGATCGCACCGGATGCCTGAGGGGTGGGCGTGTGGTCGTCGAAAAACCTTTTGGACGCGATCTTCAATCAGCGCGCGAACTGAACGCGATCCTGGAGCGAGTGTTTACGGAAGAGAACGTCTTTCGCATCGATCACTACCTGGGAAAGGAACCCGTGCAGAACATCCTGTTCTTCCGATTTGCCAATTCCTTTCTCGAGCCGATCTGGAACCGCCGCTACGTGGAGAGCGTCCAGATCACCATGGCCGAATCATTCGGTGTCGCAGGGCGAGGGCGGTTCTACGAGGAAGCCGGTGCAATTCGTGATGTGATTCAGAATCACATGATGCAGGTCGTGAGCTACATCGCCATGGAACCGCCGGCAAATCTGCATCACGAGTCGATTCGTGACGAGCAGGTCAAGGTATTCCACACGACACGGCCGCTTCTGGCGGACGATCTGGTGCGAGGGCAGTTTCGCGGGTATCGGAACGAGAACGGAGTGGCGCCGGACTCCCGCGTCGAGACCTATGCGGCGGTACGGCTCTACATTGATTCCTGGCGTTGGGACGGAGTGCCGTTTTTCATTCGTGCCGGCAAGTGTCTGGCGGCTACGGCGACTGAAGTCCGAGTGGAACTACGGCGTCCACCACTGACCAAGGTCGCTCCAGGCCGGGGGAACTACGTACGTTTCCGGCTCAGTCCGGACGTGTCGATTTCGATCGGTGCGCGAGTCAAAGACTTCGGTACGTTATCCTCGTCGCAAGCAACCGAACTGTCGTTCGTCCACTGCCCGCAGGGTGACGAGTACGACCCGTACGAGCGACTCCTGGGTGATGCCTTGAATGGAGACCCGACTCTTTTTTCCCGTCGCGATGCCGTTGAAGCGGCCTGGGAAATCGTGCAGCCGATCCTTGGTACGGCGACGCCGCTGTACGAGTACGAACCTGGCACCTGGGGACCAACGGAAGCCGACCGACTGACGGCGGATGTCGGCGGTTGGGCAACCCTGGGGTCAAAGCCGACCACCTGAGGGAAAAGAGCGCAGGATGTCACAAGCCAGACGGGCACGGCGAGAGGCGGCGGCAAAGCCTGTTGCATCGCAGCCGAAGAGTCCGTCTGTGAGACATTCGACAAGCGCGATCGGGGTCTTTTGCGTGCTTCTGCTGGTTGGCCTCGTCACGGTCTTACGGCTTTGGTGGGTTCCTCCGACGATCTTTGTGGAAGGTGACGATGCCGCACTGTGCACGGGCATCGTGCGTCTGACAGGCAGGTCCGGGCCAGGAATCTATGCGCAGCATTCTCCGAAGCTTCCCGTAGACCCGGACAGTGAGCTGCGCTGGGCGTCTGCGGTGCCACGCTCACCGGGGCTGGCCTACTACCGGTACGACACGATGCCCGGCATGTACCTGATCGGGCAGATCACTGACGGGCTGGGTAGCGTTGCGACCCGGATGGGTTGGATCTGTTTCGGTGCCGGAACGATCCTGCCGTTACTCATGAGCCTGTTTCTGACGAGGCGATTGCGGCTCTCCGGGTGGATTCCCTTTTGTTTCTGCTTCCTGATGGTGGCGACCTCGCCCGAGCTGTGGATCTCGGGATCGGCCTACATCAACGACAAGATCGTGGCCGCCACCCTCCTCTTTGCCGGCCTGACGCTACTGTCGGTGACCTCCACCACAACCGATTCGCGGTATCGGCTGGCGGCGATCGCCGTGTCTGCCATTCTCACCGCATTTGCCGTGTCGGCGAGATTCGACACGATCGCATTCGTTCCGGCCGCGCTGGCCATCCTGGCGGCAGATGAAGCGCAACGGCAGCGCCGGTGGTGGGTGAGTGTCGCATTGTTTGCTGTCCTGGCCCTCACGAGCGTCGTCGCGTTATGGGCATTTCTGGGTGCATCGTTCGAGGCTGCCCTCGGTTCGGGAGCGATGCGGGTTGGGACTGGCCTGACGAGAGGGAAACTCGATGTGCTGCTCTCAGGCATTGGACCTGCACAGGTCTTCCTGCTCGCCGTCCTCGCCGTACTGGGTTTGCCGCGAATGATTCCCTCGGGCGGATGGCCATCGTTCCGCATTTCGTTACGTCCCGGTCCGTGGCTCGGCTCCGTCGCCATTTTATTCTTGATTCTTCCCGATCTGGTTTTCTGGTACACGTTTCCTTTCTCATCACAGAAGTACCTCCTCATTGCCTCGGCCATGATCGCTGGACTGATTGCATGTCTGCTGCCTCAGGTTCTCGGCTCCGGAGCAGAGATCCGCGGAGGAGGTGCGCGCGCAGTCGTTTTTGCGTTCCCGTTCCTGATCGTCGCAGCCAGCTTTTTCGTAAACCTCGGGATGCTGCGCTACGGGATGGACGGCCCACGTCCTCTGGGTGGCCAGGCCTATTTCCGCATGGCCCGCTCCGCCGGCGCTCGCGATGCGGAACGGGTGGTCGAAGAAATCAGTTCTGGCTGGACGCCAAAATCGCCTATCATTGTCTCCAGTGGCATCTGGATCAGAGAGGAGAGCTTCGCATACGAATGTGCAGTGCGCGGATGGACGTACAGTGTCGTACCCACCGGTATCACTATTCCATGGGAGGAGGCGATGAGAGATCCTCATTTCCGGGAGCTGTCGAATTTCTGGGAAACAAACGGGCTGCGTCGCGAACGGGTCCAGTTGACGCTGTCGGGATATACGCCGCCGGGAGGCAAGGCCCCCGTGATCCTCATCCCTCCTGACTGGGACGTGGCTCGATTCGGCGAAACACAGGTACGCCGGATGGCCCAATCGTCAATTGCCACCACAACGGAGGCGCCATGAGATCAGGACTTTGTGTCAATCGGGAACCAGGGACAGAACGCCATGTTCGTTGGACACGGCACGACGAGGCGAGGCCATCGTGATCGATCGTCCGCTGAACATCCTATCCAACCCGGCCAATGTGGCCGTCGCCGTGGCGGAGTTCTTCGTTCGAGTGGTGAGAAACCGGCCGGAGGGAAGGGCCTTCACCCTTGCCTTGGCGGGAGGATCAACACCACGCGGCCTCTACGAGCTTCTCTCCGGCGATATC
>CAZEWD010000108.1:0-470 GCA_964515725.1 uncultured Binatia bacterium (SeqCode) | reverse complement strand
CCGCCGCCATATCGACTGGGAACATATCGAGTTCTTCTGGACTGACGAGCGCGCGGTTCCGCCCACTCATGTCGAGTCGAACTTTCGCGTGGCAAACGAGGCGCTGCTGAAACCCCTCGGAATTCCCGCCAACCGCATCCATCGCCTACGAGGGGAGGCGGAAGACCTTTCTGCTGCTGCCCTCGAGTATGAACAGGAGCTGCGAGCCGTTTTTGGCAATCGGCTGCCTCGCTTCGATCTGATCCTGCTCGGCCTGGGAAGCGACGGACATACGGCGTCGTTGTTTCCGCACACCGCCGCGTTGAGCGAATCGCAGCGTTGGGTCGTATGCAACGCGGTGCCACAACATGCGACCCGTCGTCTGACGATGACGTACCCGATTTTGAACGCGGCAGCCGAAGTCGTCTTCCTCGTCTGCGGAGCGGAAAAAGCGCACGCTCTGGCCACCGTGGTGGAAGGCCCTTCCCATC